>OMSQ01000227.1 GCA_900313805.1 uncultured Prevotella sp.
GATGCCGGCATGGACGGACAATGGCATTGCGCTGACATACAGGCTGTGGGCAGAATCGAGGGACAGGACGGCATAGTGTCGTTCACGCTCAATGCCGGCACCGGATACTATTGCAACCGGCTCCACTTCCAGATAGACGAGGGACAGATGCACTTCGCACAGGACAATCTCACACTGCCGGCACGCTACAAAAAGGAGGTCCGACTGCCCTTCGTCATCGACGGTATGGATGATGATGCCAAGGTGGATGTCTTTCTCACGGACAAAGCTGGCAGCCCGTCGTCTTTCTATGATATTCATGTGGAGTGGAACAAGGATAAGGAGGTACAGGAGGCCGTCATCAAGGACAATGTGCTAGAAGAGAAAGCGGATAGCCACACACCAGGACATTTCATCGAACTCAACATGCACCTCGAGGCTCATAATGACAAGGGCTACAAGGTGAAGTGCGACTACCTGATAGTGCGCTTCTACATGGGTATGGTCTACGACATCGGAGCTGGCTACGACGGCTACGAGGTGGGATGCTATTTAGAGGAATACAACCCCGAGACGTATGGCAAGAAACTGGTCTGGGGCGTGTCAAAGGGTAAGACCTACGTGCCTCATATCACAAAGGGCTACCTGCGCATATACGATTACGACGAGAATAACCACTGCATCCTTATAGTCTCGCCACAACCCGATCCGAAACTCTTCGATGTGAAGGCTCTCGACGAGTCTGAGCAACACCGTGTGAGCAAACTCGGTTTAAACTTCAAGGCTAAGGACACGGGGCATCCGCGAGGCACGGAGTGCTCGCTGATATGCCTCCTGGGACTGCTTGATGCTCCCTCGCGTATCGATGCCGTGGTGCAGTGGGGCACCACTTACAAGAACAAGGAGTATAAGTGTGAGACCCAGGTGCTGCTCTGCTCGCAACCGCGCCGCCAATTCATGCATGAAACGGCTTTAAGGGATCAAGCCGTCAAACAGGATCGCGAATACATAAAGGACATGGAACAGATAGAGGCGTTCATCACACGCCATGGCCTGATGGAACGCCTGCAGCCTCTGGTGAAGTTCATGCACCTCATACAGTTTGGATATCTGGAAGACTATGGCATTGACCCCGAGCAGGCGCAATTCGTGCACCGCGTGTTTATGCACATGACGACAGCTCTGTCCGACTACACCTTCGACGAGGGATACAAGCCTCTCACTATCGCAGGCGAGATAGAACAGTGGTTTAAGGACGCTGGTGCCGCCTTGCTCCAGACCTACAGGGAAGCGGCCGCTAATCCTTACCTCCAGGTTGGTGTGTTGCTGACACGTTTGGTCGCCGGTATCTTCACCATGGGCGAGTCGGAGGGCTTCTTCCGCCTCTACGATGCCGTCAGCATAGGCATGCTCGAAATCAGCATGGCCGAGATTTATGTTAACCAGGGTGGCGACGAGGTGACACGGCAGATGACGGTGATGGCAAAAGAAGCTGCCAAGTGGCAGATATTCATGATGGGCATGCAACTCTGTCTGCATATCGCCGTCACTCCGGTGGGAGGACAGGCACCGCTGGCAGTACGTGCCTCATCTTCAAAATCGAAACCAAAAGCCCTGCCTAAGGCGAGCGAGAAGCAGTACTCCACCGGAAAGAAAGCTGCCGCATCCCAGAAGGTGATTAAAGAGAGTACACGCCGGCAGCAAGCGGCAAGAGACGAGGTGCGCTCACCAGGAGCAAGGGCAAAGTCGAAAGGCAGAAAACCTAAGAAGAGTCTTGCCGAAGGCATAAAGCGCGGAGAGACCAGGGCCATACATGACATCAATGAACTGGAGACCATGATGCACCGCTGCAAAGCCAATCCCACACCGGAAAACCTCCAGCAACTGCGCAGGGCGGTAATCAACGTGCAGGGTAATAAGCAGGCTATGTACCGACTCAAAGCCCTCGGACCGGAATACAATGAGGTGAGAAAGACCTTCAATCTCGAGATGCTCAAGATATACGACGAGACTGACCAGGCGGTGATGTATGAACTGGCGGCCAAGCATGGGCTCTCACTCGACAGGATGGGAAAGGAGAACGTTTCTCTGAGCGATTCTGGTTTGCTGAAATCAGGAGAGACCATCACCTACGACCGCGACTCTACCTACTTCTACATTGATGATAAGGGCAACAAGATATACTTCGGACAGAAGACCACACAGGCTATGTACAACAGGTTCTTCACCGAAGCGGCAACGGGATACAAGGGTGGCAGTCAGAAGGTGGCCGACAACTTCACGAAGTATATGGACGGGACTGTCATTGAGGACGTACTCAACCATCCCGAGAGCTTCGGCAAGGAGGACATAAAGATACTTACAGACTCTACTCAGCACTATAAACCTCTGAACAATGCCAAGCAGGTGCGCGACACCATCATTTACAAGACAAAGGAGAGACTGGCAGAGGGCGACAAACTGCTTAAGATGGCAGAGTCGATTGCCGACCCCGAGTTGCGTAAGAATGTTGAAGCAAGGGCCGTGAGTGCTTATATGGAGGGCAACCGACAGACATGGAAGGACTTCAAGCATTTCGTCGACCCGTACGATGGTACGCGTGC
>OMSQ01000226.1 GCA_900313805.1 uncultured Prevotella sp.
ACCGTCTTACCGATATCATATTGCAGAGCCCGCTCATAGCAGCGCTCCGCCACCTCAGAGTACATCCGACCGTCAGAGGACAGCTGAGATATGACCTCCGCCAGCACCGCGTCATCCCCGTGCGGGAACAGCACGCCGAAGCCCTTCGTCACCTCACGCAATCCGTCCACATCACTCGCCACGAACGGCTTCCCCGCCGCCATGCCCTCCAGGTTCGACAAAGACAGGCCCTCGAAGTGACTCGACATCACCACTACGTCCGCCGCCCTGAGGATGCTCGGCACGTCAGTGCGCAGGCCCATCAGCGTCACACGGTCCGTCAGTCCCTCCTTTGCTATCAGAGCCTCCAGCTCCCCGCGCCTTGTGCAGTCACCCACCAGCCACAGATGATACTTGTCCGCCGGCAATTTCGCCATCGCCCGTATCAGCGTGTCCTGGTCCTTCTGGTAGCGGAACCCCGCCACCATCACTATGTTAAACAGGCCGTTGCCCGCTAGCTCCTCACAAGGCTTTGCCTCGTGTATCGCCTGCACGTCAACGCCGTTATATATCACGCTCACCTCCGCCTTTGTGTGGCCTATGTTTTCCATCAGGTTATCCCGCGCTTGGTCCGATATGCACACCATCTGACTGTACTTGTTGTACATCCACCGGTCTATCGCCCGAGGGTACCACCACCAGTCGCGCCGACGGTTGGAGGTGTTATGCTCCGTTGTGCAGAGTACCACCGAGCGCAGCACCCTGCGCCCAGCCATCGCAGCGAAGAACTGCGGTGTCGTGTTGTGCGTATGCACTATGTCGTATCCAAATTCACTTGCAAATCCATTGCTTCACTGGCATCATATTCATCTGGGCAAGTTGTCTTGCATACTTGGAATTTGGAAGAATTGCATACTTGTTGGTATAGACCCAGTGGTATGCTTGTTTATTCTTCGGCTTAAGAGCATCAATTTCAGGAGCTTTATCCTTCAGCCATTGTTTGAGCCACGCCAGTTTTGCGATGATAGTAGGAATCTCATTCGTTGAGCCAGGATGCACTTCAATGAAAAATGTTTCCTTGTTATATTCTACTGCATAGTCCCAGCGATTATCCTGTGGATATTTAGTTGCGGTTGACGTATCAATGTTGAGGCTGCCAGTTATCTTACGCGTGTCAGATACGACAATCTTCTGTTTCTCATTGCCCTTGATAGCCCCTAAGCCCTTCTTAAACTGGCCTTTGACATCTTCCGTATTGTTAACAGCAGTCTCTAACAAGCTTTCGAGTGTTTGTATCGTAGCATCATTATTCATTGTCAACCATATATTTAGATACGACATCAGACACTCGGCTCGAGAATTCTGACAGTCCTCCCCACTCGGATATAAAATTGTCGGTGGCAGTTACATCTAGGGATGATATGTCATGAGAAACAACCTTTCCGTTGCGATTCTTACGACGGAAATAGTAGGTACGGATGCTCTTGTCGAACAAACCCTCAAGCATCTCTCGGACAGGAGAGCCAGCAGGAACATTAAACACCTCGTATAATGCCTTATCACGTTGGCTCACATTTTCCTTTAGGAGATTGAATGCCCATGCGAATTCGAGGAAAACAGGTGAGTGCGTGGAAACGATGACTTTATAGGCACCACTCTGAATTAACTCCAAAATCTGAAGGATAACGCTGATAATGGCTCGAGGATGGAGTCCCATCTCTGGTTCTTCAACAACGACATATTTATATTTTTCCTTTTTTACAACCTTTGATGGAGGTCCTGAAAGGCAATAGAAAGCCAAAAGTAAAGGCATGAATTCTTTCTGACCAGCACTCCATGACATAAACGGTATATTCATAGCATCTATATTCAACACCATTTTCTTCTGCCCAGAACGCTCGTCCATAACAATCTTTGCCTGATGAAAAATACTCTCGTCAAAAGAGCGGCGAAGGAAACTTTTCAAACGGTTCTTCATAGGAAAAAGGACATCGGCATTTCCCATGCCATGCTGCATGAAAAGGCGAAGAGTCTCACTAAATGAACGGAGAACGTATGGCGAGGAACTGTCAAACTCCATGAAGTTCTTCGGACGACCATCCGATATGCTCATAATTCGCTGAGCTGGAATGTAGAACATGGTTTCATCATTTTCTTCTCCCTTTTTGGGTAAACTCTTGCGTTGAAACAACTCACCATCAATTTCTATTTTTGAATCAGTCTTCCAGATTCCAGACATTCCCTCACCATAATACACATTGAGAATTTTCTCTGTGTTATGGCCAATG
>OMSQ01000223.1 GCA_900313805.1 uncultured Prevotella sp.
TCTATTGACCACAACCTCATGGATGCAATAATCCTGGCTCACGACAATATCAGACGCTTTCATGAGGCTCAGAGTTTCACTCCGCTCCATGTCACCACGGCAGAAGGGGTGGACTGCTGGCAGAGGAGTGTGCCTATATCTAATGTGGGCTTGTATATACCCGGTGGCACGGCACCGCTTTTCAGTACTGTGCTGATGCTCGCCACTCCTGCAAAAATAGCAGGATGCCCTAACATCGTGATGTGCACGCCTCCTAATGCCATCGGACGGGTGAACAGTGCCATCATAGCTGCCGCTCATGTGGCTGGGGTCGACACTATTGTCAAGGCTGGAGGTGTCCAGGCCATAGGTGCCATGGCGTATGGCACTCAGTCAGTTCCTAAAGTCAACAAGATTTTCGGACCAGGCAACCAGTATGTGATGGCTGCAAAGCAACTGGTAGGTGGGGAGTGTACTGCTATTGACATGCCTGCTGGACCATCGGAGGTGTGCGTCATAGCCGACAAGACAAGCCACCCGGCTTTCGTGGCTGCCGACCTGCTCTCCCAAGCGGAACACGGGCCAGACTCGCATGTGATGCTCATCACTGACTGCGAGATGATGATGAACAAGGTGGTGGACGAGGTGAAGAGACAACTCGACGAACTGCCAAGAAAGGAAATAGCTGCTCGCGCACTGGATAATAGTGTGTGCATACTGATGAATTCTATTGACGAGGCAATCGCACTCAGTAATACTTATGCTCCCGAACATCTCATCATAGCCACCGATGATGCCGATACTCTTGCACATAAAGTGGTCAATGCAGGTAGTGTGTTCCTCGGACACTGGGCCTGTGAGAGCGCAGGTGACTATGCCAGTGGCACTAACCACACTCTGCCAACTCACGGATGGGCCAAGGCTTACAGCGGGGTTAACCTTGACAGCTTCTGCCGCAAAATCACTTTCCAACACCTCAGTGAGATAGGAGTGAGTAATATAGGACCAGCCGTGGCTCTCATGGCAAGAACAGAACAACTCGAAGCACACGCCAGGGCTATGGACGTGAGAATGGAAAAACTTAATTCATGACGATTATGAAACCATTAGAACAACTCACAAGAAAAAATATATGGAAACTCAAACCTTATAGCAGCGCAAGGGATGAGTATTCGGGACATGAGGCTCATGTCTTTCTCGATGCCAATGAGAATCCATATAATACACCTTACAACAGATACCCTGACCCACTGCAGAGGGAACTGAAAAAACGTATCGCCCAGATTAAAGAAGTTGGGCAACAGCAGATATTCCTTGGTAATGGCAGTGATGAGGCAATAGACTTGTGCTACCGCGTGTTCACTGAACCACATGTGGACAATGTTGTGGCCATCGAACCTACTTATGGCATGTATAAGGTGTGCGCAGATATCAACGACGTGGAATATCGCAGGGTGCTGCTTGATGATAACTTTGACATCAACGCACAACAACTGTTGCAACGCACTGACAAACACACAAAGATTATATGGATATGCTCGCCAAATAATCCCACAGGAAACAACCTCGACGCAAACGAAATAGAGATGGTGCTCCAGTCTTTCCAAGGCCTGGTCGTCATTGATGAGGCCTATGGAGACTTCTCGTCACAGAAATCGTGGAGATACCGACTAAAGGATTTCCCTAACCTTATCATACTCAACACTATGAGCAAGGCGTGGGGTTGCGCAGGCATACGACTCGGCATGGCTTTCGCCAGCGAAGAGATTGTGCGACTGTTCAATAAGGTGAAGTATCCGTATAATGTGAACCAACTCTCACAACAAAAGGCTCTCGAAATGATGAAAGATCCGTTCAAGGTTCGAGAATGGGTGAACATACTGTTGCAAGAAAGAAGTAGACTTATCAATGCATTCATGCAACTGCCTTGCTGTGTGAAGGTGTATCCTACTGACGCTAATTTCTTTCTCGCACAGGTCAGCGATGCCAACGACATCTACCAATATCTTATAGAAAAGGGTGTGGTGGTTAGAAATAGAACAAAAGTGCAACTATGCAACAACTGTCTGCGTATCACCGTGGGTACGAGAAATGAAAACAATGAACTGCTCGCAGCACTCCGACAGTTGCAATAAAAAATCAGACGTAAGGTCATCACGGCTCACACACTTTTCTTTTTTGGAAAACTTTTCTTCATGATATCGTGGAAAAGTTTTCCAAAAATATTTTTATACCTCATACAAAGTTTGTAATTTTGTGGCGTGAATGGAATCAACTGTCATGGATAATAAACTTATTTACTCTTACGAGGAAGCCTACGAGGCTTCACTGAAATATTTCGAGGGTGATGAACTCGCTGCCCGAGTGTGGGTTAACAAATACGCTATGAAGGACAGCTTCGGAAATATTTACGAACGCTCGCCCAAAGATATGCACTGGCGTATAGCAAACGAGATTGCTAGAATAGAGAACAAATATAAGAATCCTCTCTCCAGTGAACAGGTTTTCAACCTGCTCGACCACTTCAGGTATATAGTGCCAGCTGGAAGTCCGATGACGGGCATAGGAAATGACTTCCAGGTTTCGTCGCTCAGCAACTGCTTCGTGGTGGGACTGGATGGAGATGCCGACTCATATGGTGCAATCCTGCGCATCGACGAGGAACAGGTACAACTTATGAAGAGAAGAGGCGGTGTGGGCCATGACCTCTCACATATCAGACCCAAAGGCTCACCAGTAAACAATTCGGCACTTACCAGCACCGGACTCGTTCCATTCATGGAGAGGTACAGTAACTCTACTCGTGAGGTGGCACAGGACGGCAGAAGAGGAGCTCTTATGCTTTCGGTAAGCATCAAACACCCTGACAGTGAAGCCTTCATAGATGCAAAAATGACTGAAGGAAAGGTCACCGGGGCTAATGTGTCGGTCAAAATAGACGATGAGTTCATGAAGGCTGTCGTGGAGGATAAAGATTATGTTCAGCAATTCCCTATCGATTCCTCTAACCCGGAGACAACGAAAACTATTAAGGCACGTGAACTGTGGGAGAAAATCGTACACAACGCATGGAAAAGCGCCGAACCCGGTGTGCTCTTCTGGGATACAATCCTCAGGGAGAGTATCCCTGACTGCTATGCCGACCTTGGCTTCCGAACGGTGAGCACTAATCCCTGCGGAGAGATACCCCTCTGTCCGTACGACTCCTGCCGACTGCTTTCTATCAACCTCTTCTCGTATGTGGAAAATCCATTCACTAAGGATGCATGGTTCAACTTCGATATGTTCCGCGAACATGTGGCCCAGGCACAGAGAATAATGGACGATATCGTGGACCTGGAACTGGAGAAGATCGTGAAAATTATGGATAAAATCAAGAGCGATCCGCAAAACCAGGAGGTAAAAGGAGCTGAGTACCACCTATGGGAGAAAATCTATAGTAAGAGTGGTAAAGGACGCAGAACTGGTGTGGGTATCACTGCCGAAGGCGACATGATAGCAGCCATGGGATTGAGATACGGTACCCAGGAGGCTACCGACTTCTCGGTGGAGGTGCATAAGACGCTTGCACTGGCTGCATACGGAGCATCGGTGAAAATGGCTGAGGAACGCGGAGCATTCGAGGTGTATGACTCAGCACGTGAGGCACAGAATCCTTTCATTCTAAGGATAAAAGACGCTGACCCCAAACTATATGAGCGTATGCAACAGTTTGGACGACGAAACATTGCATGCCTCACCATCGCACCCACTGGCACTACTTCGCTTATGACTCAGACCACAAGCGGCATAGAACCAGTGTTCATGCCTGTATATAAGAGAAGGAGAAAGGTCAACCCGGGTGACGCAAATGCTCATGTGGACTTCGTGGATGAGGTGGGCGACTCGTTCGAGGAATATATCGTATATCACCCAAAATTCATGCAGTGGATGAAAACTAACGGCATGGATACTGAAAAGAAATACTCACAGGAAGAAATAGATCAACTTGTAGCTCAGTCGCCATACTATAAGGCTACAGCAAATGACGTGGATTGGCTGATGAAGGTGCAGATGCAGGGGGCTATTCAGAAATGGGTGGATCATTCTATTAGTGTCACCGTCAACCTGCCAAACGATGTGGATGAGAACCTCGTCAACAAACTATATGTTGAGGCTTGGCGCTCGGGGTGTAAAGGATGTACTATCTACCGCGACGGGTCAAGGGCAGGAGTGATGATTTCTGTTGACAAGAAGAAAAAGAAAGATGAGAAACCGGCTCCTGTTGCAATGCCTAACAACTGCCACCCTGAGGTAACTGAGGTGAGACCGCAAGTGCTGGAATGTGATGTGGTGAGGTTCCAAAACAATAAGGAGAAATGGGTGGCCTTTGTGGGATTGCTCAACGGCTATCCGTATGAAATCTTCACTGGTCTCCAAGATGATGATGAGGGTATAGTTTTGCCCAAGACGGTTACAAAAGGCAAAATCATTAAACAGACAAATGAAAACGGCTCGCACAGGTACGACTTCCAGTTCGAAAACAAACGTGGATATAAAACTACAGTCGAAGGACTGAGTGAAAAGTTCAATCCAGAGTACTGGAATTATGCAAAACTTATTTCTGGCGTGCTCAGGTATAGAATGCCGATAGATCACGTCATAAAACTGGTGGGATCGCTGCAACTGAAAGATGAAAGTATCAACACTTGGAAAAACGGTGTGGAAAGAGCTCTGAAAAAGTATATCGTTGATGGAACGGTGGCAAAAGGACTGACTTGCCCACAGTGCGGACAGGAATCACTGGTGTATCAGGAGGGATGCCTCATCTGTAAGAACTGCGGTGCTTCAAGATGCGGATAGATGACATTATAATATATAAATAAGGTACGTGAATATAAAATCATCACAACTGATATTGAATGATATCCGACTGCATGCACGACACGGTGTAATGAAGCAGGAACGGATGATTGACAGTCTGTTCAGGGTGTCACTCTCTGTCACGACCGATTTGTCCAAGGCAGCTCTTAATGACATGTTGGCCGATACGGTCAATTATGACTCGCTATACCGAATAGTGAAACGAGAAATGGCCATTCCCGCACAACTCATTGAGCATGTGGCTTATCGTATCGGACGTGAGGTGATTTCTCAATTTCCGCAAGTTGAAGAGGTAGACGTATCTGTCACAAAAGATAATCCTCCAATGGGAGGTGATATGGATGGCGCTACCGTAAGATTGGTGTTAGCTAACGATAATAAATGATGAGAAGACTGTTTATCTCTATCATCGCGCTCTTCTGCCTTTCTGTCACCTTAGCTGGGGCAGCAGACCGAAAGTTCGTCCTCGTCATCGATGCCGGACACGGCGGACATGACCCAGGGGCTAAGGGAGCTGTTGCGTATGAGAAGAATATTAACCTGAAGGTGGCGATGGCTTTTGGACGATATGTGGAAAGAAACTGCCCCGATGTGAAAGTTATCTATACTCGTACTACGGATGTGTTTATACCACTCAACGAAAGGGCTAATATTGCAAACAAAAATAAAGCCGACCTCTTTATCTCTATTCACTCCAACTCGCTGCCGGCAGGAAAAATATCAAGGGGTTTCGAAACCTATACTCTAGGTATGCATAGAGCCGCAGACAATCTAGAGGTGGCTAAAAGGGAAAATTCTGTTATCCTGATTGAGAAAAACTACAAACAACGATATGCAGGGTTTGACCCCAACTCTGCAGAAAGCTATATCATGTTCGAACTTATGCAGGATAAGAATATGGCAAATAGCGTGGAATTGGCTAAGATGATTCAAAGGGAAGCATGTGCTGCTACTGGTAGACTGAACAAAGGGGTGCATCAGGCTGGTTTCTTGGTGCTAAGGGCTACTTCTATGCCTTCTTGCCTTATTGAACTCGGCTTCATTTCCACACCAGATGAAGAGCAGTTCCTCAATTCTGCAAACGGACAGGATGCTCTGGCGCGTGGCATATTCAATGCTTTCGTAAAATACAAAAACAAACATTTCAGCGGTAATTTTGTGGCTGTACAGACCGCGTCGCATAATGAGACAAGACAGACGGATGAGGCACGCTTGATGGAGGAACAACGCATCAAAGAAGAACAAAGACGACGAAAGGAGGAACAACGACTTCGGAAAGAAGAGCAACGCCGCAGAGAGGAAGCACGCCACAAAGAGGAACAGATACGCAGGGAGGAGCAATTACGCAGGGAGGAGCAATTACGCAGGGAGGAGGAACAGCGTCGTATAGAGGAGACTCAGAAAAGACAAAAGGCCGATACTTCTGCTGCCTTCGTTTCTATGGTAGAACCTGTTGGTAATGAAACCCTGATAAACACTGGGGAACCTCCAGTTTTCAAAGTACAAATTATTACTTCCAACAGGTCACTGAGACCTGGAAGTGCACAGTTCCAAGGAGAATCTCAAGTTGAGTCGTATGTTGAAGGCAATACAGTAAAATATACGGTTGGCAGCAGCACCGACTATAACGAGATACAGAAACTCAGACGCACACTGGCACAGAAATTTCCAGAATGTTTCATAGTGGCATTCAGAAACGGTGTTAAAATAGACGTGAATCAAGCAATTAATGAATATAAGAACAA
>OMSQ01000222.1 GCA_900313805.1 uncultured Prevotella sp.
GCCCTATTTTACTTTCGGATTATTACATTTTTTATATTACCTTTGCACGCGGAGACGGTGTGAAGCGTCACAACCGTCTTTACTATTCGTATAGTTAAAGTGTCGTGAGACATTTATCGACATTAAATTACCAGGAGTCGGGCGACTTTCTCGTCGCCCGCTCCTTTTACCAAAACTCAAAAACTCTATATTCAAATGACATTAAATAACTATAAAACATATATTGCATGAAAAAACTTTTATCTTTTTTAGGGCTGCTGGCAGCATTGTTAGCCTTGCCCTGCACGGTTTTAGCTAATTCTTGGAACTATTATTTATGTTTCGATGACCATTGGGGCATAAGTAATGACTACAAGTTTGGTGACACATCAAATGAGACTAGTGAAATTTTATGGAGCAAGACTTTAGCAGGTTCGGTCTTGGATCCTGATTGTGATGGTACCTTTCACTTTAAAATAAAGGTGATATATAACTCGAACACCGATTATTGGCTAAGAGGCACTGATAACACAGGTAATACGCTTACCATTGGTGGACCTTCTTTATACATATGCAGTGATAAACAAGATGATCATAGCATAGCTGTTTCTGGAGTTGAACAAAATCACAATTATAAAATAACATTTGTTTCTGGAACAGATAATAACCGAAATCATGGTACTGTTGCTATAGAAGATCAGGGGGCAATACCTCCTTCCGAGGTATCCATCACCCTGCGCACGAGCGCTTATAAACGGCCAAATAATGTAGACTGGATTGGTATCAAGTATAACGAATATGACAGCGCCAATGATACCTACATCTGGTATCTCGATGCCTTAAGCAACTTCAAAAGTTCCTCAACATTTAAACTTGAACTGAATAATTCTTGGTATGGAAACGGTTCGTCGATTGGTAGTAGCTGGTCTACACTGACTTCATCAGGCGATGATTGTACTCCCACCATTCCCGTAACTACTGCTGGTCAGGTTGTAAGACTGGAAGCAAAGAAGGAAGGCAGTGACTGGAAAGCTCGCATCGTGGCTGGCGACGGCGCACACGAATACTACTGGGTGTCGCCGCAGATCACCAACAACCAGATGTGGCCATCATTCAAAATGGTGCCGTCGCGCAACCGCTACTGGGATGGCAATAAAGTGATTGGCGACGGTCTGATGAGCACAAAGTACTACACGTTCACCATCAAGGATGATGACCTCGTGACATGGAAGACAAAGAGCGAGATATCTAAAAATACTCCAATACAGTGGTACATCGTGCGTGATGACGGTGAGGTGGTTTACCGTCCCAAAGATGACCTCGCTGTTGACTATCGTCCCCATTCAGGCAACCCATACGATAGCAATCACCCCATTACAGGATCAATCGACAACGCTTATGTCAGTTTCATAAACTACTGGAACGGAAGCAGTTATGACGGTGAAACAGCATACAAGAACGTATCTACCGGCGACAATGACGGCTCGTGGTCTTTCGCTAAGGGTTCTGCAAAGGCTCATACCTTCAACCTCAACTCCGACCGCGGACATGTGCTCTACAACTACACCACAACCGGTGCATCCGATGCCAACGGCTATAAACTCGCAGGTAACTGGACTGCTGGAAAAGAGGTGAGTATAGATATAAGTCAAGCAAAGACGATGACTCCGTATTGGTATAAAGGCGGAGTACCAAGTCCCACGGAAGTGGCTGATGCCGACAGTATAGTTTATAAGATTAATGTTAACAGGCCCGATGCCGGTTGGGGTGGTCTCTATCTTGACGTTGTGCCTGGCTCGGATGCTAATAATTGGAATGCAGCCATCCGCCCGTTGATAACTTTGAACAACAACCTCGACGGTCGCGCATTGCATGGCGCACTGACCACCGCTAACAGCGATCAGTCTCTCAACCCTGAGACGGAGAGTTACTATTTGGGTTATACCTTCTCGTTCAATGCCACTACCATGACCTACCGCCTGGAATTCCATACCCCAGACGCTACACTATCGCCGGGAACGGAAGACGGTAACCTGGACTTTAAGACTACCACCAGCGAGGATATCACAGTTGTAAAGTCTAATGACTCTGACGGCATTCACACCACGGCAACGCAGTATGCCTTGGGATTTGGCGACAACGCTTCGTTCGTGCTAAGCAGCGAATCAACCAAGTATACCAATGAAACGTTCAATCTTACCTTCGATGGCTCGTATGGTACACATGGCCGGATAAAATACACTATTGACGGAACTACTGGCTATGTAGATGGTCCCACCATCTATGTCAAGGTGCGTGGCTTTGATGCCGATAATAACTATGGCGATATCCACACCTATCAGTACACCTTCCACTCAAAAATTAGCTGCACACCACAAGGTGGTCTGTTCATCAACTCTGCGAAGTTAACTATCAGCGGCGGTGTAGCACCATACAGATATGAAATATGGTACTATCCCACTAAGATACAAAACGGTGAGGAGGTTATCGACTACGAAAGCGCCTCTAAAGAAATGCTAAGCCATGGTACATTCAGCATAGACACTTACGCAAGTGACGACAACAACTACCGCATCTCCACACCTGGCTTCCTCAAGATTATTGATAATAATGGTGATGAGGTAACCTTCGCAGAAGTAGGCGGTGGCTTCGACTTCACCTATTCTACCTCTGAGAACTACAAGCGCAACAACACCAGTACTGCCATATCGTCAATTACCACTGATGCTAACGGCGCAGTTGATGCCGGCGCATATCCCAACGGCGCCGACTACTGGCTGGCTCGCCCCGATGACCTGACAAGACTTGTCTGTTCATCTTCATCATGGACACCTAAAACTGCCCCTGGAGCAGAACAAAACTTCCAAGTAACTGCAGGCTCACACTGGAGTGATGACAACACTGTGACATATCTGCATATGTTTAACAACACAGCTTCTCAAACAGTAACAGGTCTCGCTGCGGGAACCTACACCGTGCAGGCAATCGTTCGCGGAGGAGCTCTTCCTGTTTATCTCGACCTTAACGACACCGAAGTGGCTACTGTCCAGCTTACCGGCGATGGTGCTGATGCTAAGTCGACAATAAGCAAAGAGGGTCGTTGTGAACAACTGGAGAACAGAATGACTAAAGGCTGGCACAAACTTGAGGGTAGCATCACTCTCAGTGAAGCACGTAGTTTGAAAATAGCAATAAGAACAGCTGAGGGTGGGAGCATCGACCTTGCCGATGTAATTCTGCTGAAGAATGCCAACACTACGACAGGCTTCCGCACCACTGCATCTACCTCTCCTACAGATATCAAGACTTACGACTACCGCCGTCGCCAGGTTTCCGGCTCGCCCAGCCAGCGACAGAACAATGCTTACTCGTTCTTCGACCGTGGCAAGAACCAAAATGCTGTTATCTTTGCCAATGAGAACACCGTTATAGCTATGAACTCTGACCTCTTAGCTGACGACGCACAGAATACTACGCTGAAAGCCAAAGACCGCCGCCATCCATTCAATGTGGTGGCCTGCGGTGAGGACGACAGCAAGCTGGGTACTGCCAAGGCTCTCTATCTCTCCGACTCTGGCTATGATGACAGCGATCTGCGTCTGCCTGTCGAATTGGGTACGTCGGGAGATGCAAACTACAATTCTGACAACTATCGCACACGTGGCTATTCGTTCTGCCCTGGACTGGCATTCTATGCCGAAGACCTGATCTTCGACCGCGACATGAGTCAGGCTGCTGCCAAGAAGACCACATGTATGCTGCCTATATCTATAACTCCCGAAGCTCTGAAAACATACTATGGCGACGACCTCAAGGTCTACAAGTTCACCAGCTTGAGCGGCAAAGACCTGACATTCACCCAGCAGCCTGCTACCACTGCCCTGAA
>OMSQ01000221.1 GCA_900313805.1 uncultured Prevotella sp.
ACGATACGGAAATTGCTGTCAAGACGACCTGTGCTGAGCACGAAACCCAGATGCGAGGGATTGATCACCATCTCGCTGCCGCGCTGCAACTGATACCAGGCCTTTCCGTCCTTCACACCGGCGGTAAGCACCAGCCGTCCGTCGGGCGACTTCAGGGTTTCAGCAGACTTTGCTGTAGCATAGTCAGCCCCCAACCCCCAACAACAGAGTGTCAGAAGAGCAATAAGAAGTTGCTTCATAATTCAGATTGTTATTCCAATGTCTTGATTATGGTTTCAGCAGGCCCGGGCTTCATGGCAGCGAGGAAGGCGTATGCCTTTGCCACGTCGGCGGTGTTGCCCCTGGCCTTGCGCACACAGTACCAGCGGTAGATGAGTTTCAGGTTTGCCTCTGTGCAACTGACGCCGGAGAATTTCTGCAGTATGGTGAGATATTGGTATTTATACTGCTGAGTGGGCTCTATGGTCGTGCCCTCGCCGTAGTCGTTCCATGTGGTCACCTGCAGCCATGATAGTCCTGCTGTCTTGGCTGCATTGAGCTGACGCTCGAAGAGGGCACCGTTCTCGCGGTCGTAGGTGGTATATCCACTACCCTGTCCAAACTCCTTGTACACATCCCAGAAGCCAGGCATAGCACCTCCGATGTAAAGGTTCCACGAGGCAGCCTGACTGTAGTCGGGCGTGGGCTTCACCCACAGGAACTCACCTGCCGGTGAACCGTAGTTGGCGGCATGGCCGTTGAGCACCACCACATCGGCTGTGCCCAGTGGGTTGGCAATATAGTCCCAGTTGGCGGAACCAGTGACGCGGGCGGGACCGAACATCAGCAGCACAGGACGTGACCCATTTTTCGCGTAGTTCGGCTTCGACATGAAGTTCTGCTGTATAAAGCGCATGTCGGTGCGGGCCTGGTCCTTGGCTTCGCTCGCATCAGAAAATACTCCTGTGCCGAGGGCTGTCTGCTCGTCGTAGCAGATGGCAAACTCCATACCTGCCTTGGCAGTGGCACTCACCATCTTCTTCGTGGCGGAGGCTATGGTGGCGAAGTCGTTCTTGCCCGACTCGCCCATATAGTCGATGATGACGCCATCCAGTCCGGAATACTTCATCAGCAGACACTGATAGTCAAGCACTGCCTCGTCGTCGCTGGCATAGCAACCGGTAAGCGGCTCGTAGTGACTGGCCAGGTTGCTCTTGTCGGAGCGCAGGGCGTTGGCACTCATCGTCCAGTGGTTCCACACACCTGAGGCCGATGGACTGACAAACCAGGGCATGTAATGGGCAAAGAGCTTCATGCTAACGGTTTTCGCCGGTTGCACAGGGTCGCCAGGCTGGTCATCCACCACAGGAGGGGGGTCAGGAATGGGGTCGTACGGACCGTCATCACTGTCACTGCCACCACAGGCAGCCCAGAGGCTGCATGTGGAAAGCAGGACGATGTACAAAAAACATTTCTTCATCGGTGTGTATCTTTATATACCTATTGTCAATAACCTGGGTTCTGCACGAGGTTGGGGTTCTTTGCCAGTTCCTCGGCAGGTATGGGATAGATGGCAGTATGACGGTCGGAGGCATCGGCTCCCTTCATCCACCATGGCTCGAAGTAACTGCCGAAGCGGATGTTGGTGGTGCGGCTCAGTCCTTCGAAGGCAAACTCATGCAGCCACTCACGCTCCAGTGTCTGGTCGTCGAGTGTGGTCAGTTCACCCAGTCCGGCACGACTGCGTATCTGGTTTACGAAGGCCAGTGCGCTGGTGGGATAGTGCAGACGGTAGTATGCCTCGGCCTGCATCATCAGTATCTCAGCATAGCGCATCAGCACCCAGTCGTTGTCGCGCTCCCAGGAATCGCTCACGCTCCACTCATACTTGTCCAGACGAGCGCCCTCGTTCTGCAGGGCATTGGTGTAGTCGCCTATCTCCTCTGTGTAGTTCAGCGGCTCACCGTTGTCCATGTTCACGATGCTGCCGTCCTTGGCTGAATACTGCTGACCGATGAGCAGGGTCTTGTCGCGGCGCACGTCGCCAGTCTCATAACTCGACCAGAATCCCGGCTGTGCACAGATGCCGTTGGCGCTCCACTGCCAGATGCCATTGGGGTCGAAGGCATACTTCTGGTTGTAGTGATACGACATAGAGGCGAGATAGTTGCCCACCGTGCCCTGTTTGTGGTCGTAGGGTATGGCGAAGATTATCTCCTGATTGCCTGCGTTCTCAATGGCGAAGGGTGCCTTGTAGTCGTTAGAGAGGCTGTAGCCCTGCACCTTCTCACAGGCATCGATGCACTTCTGCCACTGTGGGGTGCCGGTAAACACCTCGGCATTAAGGTAGAGGCGTGCCAGCAGGGTGTATGCCACGTTCTGTGTGAAGCGTCCGTACTGTATGCCTGTGGGCAGCACTGGCAGTATGTCGGTCAGTTCTTTTTCTATGAAGCTATACACCTCCTTGCGGGAACTGTTGGCAGGCAGCTCCTTGGCGGTGAAGTCAGTAGAGATGGGCACATTGCCAAACTGGTCGATGAGCTGGTAGTAATAGTATGCACGCAGTCCGCGGAGCTCAGCCTCTACCACATGCTTCTGTTCGGCAGTGAGACCGCTCTGTTCAACCTGATAGATGATGGCATTGACCTTCGACACGCCGGTGAAGGCATAGCGCCAGCCAGCGAGCACACAGGCATTGGAGGCGTCCCACGTGTGGAACTGCAACTGCTGGTAGCGGCCGCCATCGTACCAGTCGGAACCGCGTGTGGGTATGCAGGCCTCGCTGCTGGAGCACTCTGTCAGGAAGAACACATACTCGCAGGTTGGATAGCAGTTCACGCCGTTGCCCTCGTCAGTGCTCGAGCCGTAGCCGCGCAGTGTGGAGTAGGCACCGCCCACGATGGTCTGCACCTCCGACTCCGTCTTTCCGTAGTCGTCCATAGAGACCACGTCATACAATTCCTCGTCAAGGTTTGTGCAACCAGTCAGTGCCAGGGCACCGCACAGTAGTGAGGAAAGGATATATTTCTTGTTCATATTGATTCTGTATTATGGGTTAGAAAGAAAGGTTTACGCCAAGTGAGAATGTACGGGGACGGGGTGAGTAGGTAGCTCCATTGCCCGTGTCGTTGTCGGTTATCAGGCGGTCGATGCCAGGACCGTTGAGCACGTTGTCGGGAATGTACACCTCGGGGTCTGTGCCCTTGTATCCGGTGATGCAGAAGAGGTTCTCGCCAGTCACATAGAAGCGGATGCGCTCGAAACCGATTTTCTTGGCACAGGGCAGCGAGTAGCCCAGTGTCATGCTCTGCAGGCGGAAGAACGAGCCATTCTCGATGAAGTAGTCGCTGTAGACGGGGTCGGCATTGATGCCGCTGGTGATGAAGTCGTCGAGCGTGTTCTGTGCCGGCAGTCGGCTGGCGTCGAAGAGTTGCATGCGTGTGGCATTGAGCACCTTCTGTCCGAACATGCCATAGCCGGCCATGTTGAAGTCGAAGTCCTTGTATGTGGCGCTGACGCTGAGTCCCAGGTTATACTTTGGCATGGCCGAGCCCAGGTCGTAGCCGTTGCCGTCGGGTCCATAGTCGAGGATGTAGTTGCCGGTCTCGTCGATACCATTGCATTTCGGTCCCCAGAATGTGCCTGCGGCATATCCCTCTCTGATGACCTGCGAGTAGATGCCCGACATGCCACGGATGTTATGAAGTGAACCTGCCTGCAGTCCCACGGCCTGATAGGTGTCGTTGGAGAGCTTGGTTATCTCCTGTTTGTTGTAAGCGAAGCTCAGGTTTGCATCGAGCGTGAGGTCCTTGGTGCGGATGAAGTTATAGCCGAGGCTCAGCTCCACACCCTGGTTCTTCATGTCGCCCACGTTGGCGAGCATGGTACCCACGATATATGGCGGCTGCGGCACAGGATAGGTCCAGAGCAGGTCGCTGGTCTTCTTGGAATAGAGTTCGATGGTACCTGTCAGTCGACCTATCATAGAGAAGTCGATACCCAGGTTCCACTGTGACGTAGACTCCCACTTCAGGTCGGGGTTCACGTTCTGTGTCTGCACGTAACTGTTCTTCCATGAGTCGGAGGCAGCGTCATAGTATGCGGCACCCGATGCGCTGAGCACTGCTATGCTCTTGTATGCTTCCACACCGCTCTGGTTGCCGGTCACACCGAAGCCGAGGCGCAGTTTCAGGTTGTCGAGCCACGACTTTGTGTTCTGCATGAAAGCCTCGTCGCTGATACGCCATGCCAGAGACACTGAGGGGAAGGTGCCCCACTTGTGGTCCTCGCCAAACACCGACGAGCCGTCGCGGCGCAGGGTGGCGGTGAGCATGTAGCGGTTCATCAGGTTGTAGTTCACACGACCGAAGTAAGAGATGAGCTTTGTCTTGCTCTTGTAGCTGTACACATCGGTCTGACGGTAGTCGGTACCTGCTGCCAGGTTGTTGTATCCGAAGGCGTTGGTCTCGTAACCGCTGCGTGTAGATCCGAAGCCCTCGTTCACGTTGTCCATATACGAGTAGCCAGCCATCACGTTCAGGTGGTTGTTCTCGTCCAACTGCTTGTCGTAGGTGAGATAGGTTTCCAACTGGCGATTGGTGTACTCGCCGTAGGTGCGCTGTGCCCATCCCTTCTCGCTCTGTCCCTCCATACGTGCGTAGGTGGGTTTGTAGATGCCGCCGGTAGTGTGCTGAAACTCGTACGAGGTGTTGGCAGAGGCCTTCAGTCCGTCGATAATCTCCAGTTCCGCCTTGCCGTATGCCAGGAAGCGGTGTCGCTTGTTGTCCTGGGTGCGGTTTGTGTTTATCTCCACGGGATTCTCAGTGTTGGTACCGTTGAGCTGTGCGAAAGTGCCGTCGGGGTTGTACACGGGGAATGTGGGGTTGAGGTTCAGCTCACGTTCAAAGATACGTGTGTCGATGGGGTGCCAGCTGTCGAAGTTGGCGTTGATGCCTGCATCCAGGCGCAGACGGCCGTTAAGTCCTATCTCGTATGCAGTGAGCGAACCTGCCAGGCGGTTCATTGAATTTCTCTTGATGATGCCCTGATTGTTGTTGTAGGTGATGTTGGCACGATATCCGCTGTGCTTGCGGGCATTGCTGAAACTGAAGTTGTGCGAGTGCGACACGGCAGTGCGCAGCAGTTCGTCCTGCCAGTCGGTGTCTGCTCCGTAGTCGAGTGCGCCGCCCAGACCATTCTCGCGCACATATCCGCGCCACTGGTTGGCAGAGAGCATGTCGAGTTGCTTTGCTATGCTTGAGATGGCCACATAGCCGTTGTACTGCATAGAGCGCTGTTCCTTGTCGCCTCCCTGACGGTTGGTGGTCACGATGATGACACCGTTGGCACCTCGTGATCCGTAGATGGCGGCAGCCGAGGCATCCTTCAGCACGTCGATAGAGACGATTTCGTTGGCTTGCACGCTATTAAAGTCAACTCCTGGTATACCGTCGACCACCACCAGCGGACCGTTTGAGGCACTGAGCGACGTGCCGCCACGCAGACGGAGTGAGGCTCCTGCCTCTGGCGAGCCGCTGCTCTGTATGACCGACAGTCCGGCCACCTTGCCCTGGAGCAGTTGCTCCGTGCTGGTTATCACTCCCTTCTTCATATCCTTGGCACTGACACTGGTGATGGCACCCGTCAGGTCGCTCTTGCGCATGGTGCCGTAACCCACGCCCACGACAACAGTCTCGTCGAGCATGGTGGCATCTTCTTCCAATGTTATCTTCAGGCCCTTACCGGCTCTGACCTGCTGAGTGGTGTATCCTACGAAACTCACTTCGAGCATGTCGTTCTGCTGGCATGCGAGGGTGAAGTTGCCGTCGAGGTCGGTCACGGCTCCTGTCTTTGCATTCAGGGCTCTCACGGTAGCACCTGTCAGCGGTTCATTGTCGCTGTCCACCACCGTGCCCGTAGCAGTGAATGTCTGTGCCAGAGCACTCTGGCAGAACACCATCATCAGTCCTGTGAGCATGATGGCGAGTATATGGTTGAAATGATTCTTTTTCATAACGTTCTATTATCGATGTTCTTGGTTGTATGTTCACTCGTCGTCTGAGGTCAGGGGTATGTCGGTTTCTACCACTGTGGCACCCTTGACGTTTTTCACTACGAGGTGCATGCTCTTCTCAGTGGTGCCGCCCAGGCCCTCGAGCAGGTTGGCCGAGCCCTGGCGCTTGTCGCGGTTGCCGTCCATCACGCCGCCAAACTCGCTGTCGCCGCAGGTGACGGTCCAGGTGAGTTCACCGTCGGTGCGACCGTTATACTGGCGAATGAAGGTGATGATGTCCTTGGAGCAGACCTTCGAGGGGAAGAAGGAGAACGAGGGGTCGGGATAAGGCTCGGCGGTGCCGGCTTTGAACTCAAAGTCAAACTGAGCGTTCTCCCAGTCGTTGACGACGATGCCGAACTTGATAGACTCTGCCACAAACGAGCCGGTGAAGTCGGGGTTGACAGCCCATGTGCCGTTCTGGTCCATACCCATGTCGGTGAGTACGTAGCCGCGGGGGTCCTCATCGAGGTTGACGGGGTTGTAGCAGAAATACTCCTGTGGCAGCATCAGATTCCAGCGCCACACGCCGTTGCCAATGTTCTTCAGCGAGGTCTTCTCTATACAGCCCGGGCGCCATACGTTGAACTGCTGGTTGAGGTTGGGTGGGTTGTCATTGAAATCGTATTCTATCACCTCATCGTCGGGAGTGGTATAGAAGCCGTGCAGTCCGGCGTGTGTGCCGAAGTATTTGAATCCGCCCTGTGCAGCCCACTCGTTCAGGGTCTTGCCGCCAACGGTCTGCACATCGCCATTGAAGAGGATGGAGAGGGGCTTGTTCATCACCCATTTCTCGGTGTATTCGCCCTTCTGTCCGGCAAACAGCTGAACGGCAGCACCCGAAGCAGCGAAGTCGGCTATCTCGGTGCGGTTGTGCTCAACGCAGAACACGCCGCTCTGCAGCGAGCCGTCCTTGGTCTTCAGGCGACTCCAGTAGCCTGCCTCGCCCCAGTCGCTCTCCATGAAGGCGAGCAGCTCATCCTTGGTGGCAAAGCGGTCCTGGTTCTGGAAGAAATAGTCTACGGGCACAAAGGTCTTCTTGTACATATTGTCGCCCATATACTCGAGTTTGGCGAAGTCGGAAGAGTTATCCCAGTTGCCAGCATCGGGCTCCAAAGGCTGCCACACCCACCAGTAGAGGTCGGTGCCCTCGGTCAGACCGGCATCGGCCATATCGAAATAGAATGTCACCTCGTCGGTGGGATAGAAAACGGCGGGCACGGTGTAGACCTTGGGGTTGCCCACCTCTTCTTGTGCAAAGGCCACTACTGATGTAAGCAGCAGCGCGAGTGTCACTATAGTATGCTTTTTCATAATCTTCTGTTGTTTCAGTGTTCGATGTATAAATTAGTTCGCGGGCGCAAGGTTGTACACGTACGACACGAAGGGATTGCCGCCCGAGGTGCGGGTGAGTTTAAACTCCAGGGTGCTGGTGGCACCGGGCACGGCAGTGACCGTGAGACGCTGACCACCTTCGAGGGTGATGACAGCCGGTGAGCCGTCGCTGTTGACAAACGGGTTGTCGAGATGCCATGTGCCAGAGGCAGGCAGCAGTTTCGGAGCATTGCCGGTGACGGCAAACGTGGTGGGTTCGTTGTCGGCATCGGTGTTCAGCGAGATACTGAACGACTCGAAGTCGAACTGGTCGGTGAGGGTCATTGACCGCGAATTGGTTTCGTCCACCTGCGTGATGGATTTCAGCACCCACGTGCCACCTATCTTCTCATACTGAGTGATGGGGTCGACGTAGGAACCGTCCTCAAGGGAACTGCACGAGGTGAGTCCCAGTGCCGGCAGCAGTGCCGCCGACAGAATCAAATTCTTAATGATTGTTCTCATTGTCTCGATTGGTTTAAGTTTATTTGATAGAAGATTTGATTTCTGCTGCGAAATTACTGGATTGCGCCCGCACTCGGCAGAAATCAATGGTTTGTATAACCAGTATGACGATTATATTATTGCTGTATTGCTGATAACCAGCAAGTTACAAAATAGCACGCTCCCCATTTGTATAACCATAATATGTGGCAGTAAAAAGGGATTTCTGAAATTTTTCCAGTCAGAATAGATACTATATGAAAAAAAACATCTACCTTTGAACCACTCAAAGAGACCAACGATACCTTAGGACAATGACACACCGCTTACTGGCACTATTTCTTCTGCTGACAACCGTCATCTCCTCAATGAGAGCCGACGGCACTGCCGACACGCTGACACGACTGGACGAAAGCCTCGCCCGTAAGACCGAATATGAAGGACTGAAACGCTCTGCCATCAACAAACTGCGCGAACGACTGCAACAAGCCGAAACCGACAGCACCCGCTACCGGTTATGCGCAGAGCTCTTCCGCCAATACAGTTCATACCAGTATGACTCGGCCTACGTCTATGCCGACCAATCGATAGCCCTGGCCGACAAGTCGGGCAACAGCGACCTGATGGTAGAGTCGCGCTGCTTCCGTGTGTTCTGCCTGCTCTCTGCCGGACTATACAAAGAAGCCTTTGATGAATACGAGGCCATAGACCCCTCACACGCCTCCAGTCACTACAAATACATCTATTACTCTACTGGCGCCCGACTGTGCTACGATGCGGGCGACTACAACCACGCCCTGCCCTATCAGCGCAGATACATAGACCGGGGCGGACAGATGACCGACTCGCTCATGCAGTATCTGGGTGCAGACGACCCGCTGCGCGACTACCATGAGAGCCTGCGACTGATGAAGGAATACAAGGGTGAGGAGAGCGAACCCATAATGATACGGTTTCTGAAGCGCAACCAGACCGACCCGCACCTGAACGCCATCATAGCCTCGTGCCTGGGATGGCTGTCGATGGAGCGCGATGAGAACAAGGCCATAGAATACCTGACACAGGCTGCCATACTCGACAACGAGACGGTAACAAAGGAGACAACAGCCCTCTGCGTGCTCGGTGCACTGCTCTACAAGCGGGGCGACACAGAAAGAGCCATCCGCTATGTGCAGATGGCCCTGGACGATGCCAATTTCTACGACGCGCGCCACCGACTGATACAGGTGGGACAGATACTGCCCATCATAGAGCACGACCGCTACGAGATGCTGCGCTCACAGCGTAACCTGCTCATCATAGCCGGTATCATATCACTGCTCTTCGTGCTGCTGCTCGCTGCCAGCCTTATGTTCTTCCGCCGGCAGAACCACAAACTGGCAGAGGCACGCCGGCAGTTGGAAAACAGCAATGCGCTACTCTCCGAGGCCAACCACATCAAGGATGAGTATATCGGCAAGTCGTTCTACATCAACTCCGAATACATCAAGCGCGTAGAGAAGCTGTACAAGACGGCTGAGCGCAAGATTGTAGCTCGCCAGTATGACGACCTGCGGCAGATGCTGCGCGAGAGCACACTAGACAGTGAGAGAGAGAACATGTTCAGTGCCTTTGATGAGACCTTCCTCTCGCTCTTCCCCGACTTCATCGACCGCTTCAACGCCCTCTTCCCCGAGAAAGACCGTAAGCTGCCAGCCAACGGTTCGTCGCTCACACCAGAGATGCGCATCTTCGCCCTGATAAGACTGGGTGTGACCGACAGCGAGCGCATAGCCAACTTCCTAAACTACTCCGTGCACACCATCAACACCTACAAGACGAGGGTGAAGAACAAGTCGATAGTGCCCAACGAGGAGTTTGAGAGCCGCATCATGGAGATCTGAGCCATGATGGTACCCTGACTGCTGCGACGGCTAATCAGAGAGAGATGCCGAAGAGGAGATTGAAGAAATAAGAACCAGTAGTGAGCGTGTAACTGTTGTAGTTGACAGCGACACGGTAGTCGCGCTTCGCGGCATGAAAGTCTACGCCGAAGCCCCCGTAATAGCAGAAATGGTTCTCGAAGAAGCCGTGGTTGTAGGTCTCATATTCTTCCAACCCCTTAGAATGATCTGCGCCCAGGAGGTCGCACAGTCCAATGCCCGCTCTGATGAACGGTGTACATTTAGGCGAAGATGAGAGCTTGAGTTTCGGTCCGAGCAGCACATCGGGACACACGTTCAGATAACTCTTATCATCCTTCGTCAGGTACATAAGATAGATGTGGAAGGTGGTCTGGAAGTCAATTATCTTAGAGATACGCCCGAAGGAGATGTCATTGCTCACGCCCACTTGAAATATAGGGCCGGAAAGACGAATAGAAGGCAATGACGGGGTGGATTCGAAAAGCCCATGATACATTTTGACTGACGCGAAGCCACCGCCCGCCTCTATGAACCATTTATTGGTAAACTTGGCGGTTTTCTCCTCGTCGTACTGGAAATTGATACATTCCGTATCGGTGCAGTATTTCTCGTCATATTCCTGAACCAGTTTAGTCAGGTCGCGGGCGGTGACTTTCTCCTTCCACAGCTGATGTACGATATCCATGTCTTTATGGAACACATTACCCGCCTCGACGAGGTTTTTGCGCTTGAGGTCACGGGCTTCGGTGGCATCATAGCCCAACAGTTCGTAATCGCATATCTCCACCATCCTGCCGTCCTCGCCTTCCACGTAATAGAAGTTTATGCCATAACGCTTCAGGTAATAGAGGTTGACGCCACCCTTAAGTAGATATTGCACGAACAGTCGTTGGTCTTTTCCCTGCACAGGCACCACATACGACACATAGAAGGCACCGTCGTCGCCGATGCGGTAACTGCTGATATCTTCTGGATGATAATCTGTGAACTGCGTCTCGCCGTCTTTGCGGAAGCTGCACACAGTGGCATTGCGGGTGTCGCTACGGAAATCAATGGTGCCACGGAGGGTGTCGCCCTGCAGCGTGACGACATAGCCCGGCTGAGGGTTCACCTGTCCTTGGCATACGGCAAACGCCACAAGCAGCATCGCTACTAAACTCAACAATCTCTTCATCGCCGATTCTCTTTAAGGTTAGACAACTTCTGTTCAGTGCAAAAGTAGCACTTTTCCTTTACTTTGAAAAATATTTTGTATATTTGTTGATTATCATAACACGAAAAGTATTGACATTCGTCGAGTGATCTTTCAGGTAAAAATCAGCCGTTTTCAAAAAAATGAAAATGGCTGATTTTTCCTTTATTGTTTGCATTGAAAATGGCACTGATGACAGCTTGTACCCGTCAACTTTTCCGTTCAAGAATGCCAACGGCTCGTCGCTCACACTTATCTTATCAATATCTTGTTGCCTTGATGGATGTATATTCCCTTTTGCGTAGGCTTGCCACTTAGCTTACGACCATCGAGCGTGTAATAACTGTTCTCCTCGATTATCGGAGAGACGGTGGGGCTGATGATGCCCGTAGCATTGCTGACCGTCCAGCCCTCGGGGATGCCGCCTGTTCCGATGGTCCAGTCTTCCATGCCGTCGGCTGTGACAAAGGTACCTGTGGCAGCCACTCCGTCGAGCCACACGTTGGTGGCGCGCTCCCAGTCGTTAGCGGCTTGATTGGCAGAGAGGTCTGTGGCGAGACATTTCACGTAGTTCAGTTTTTCGCAGTTGGTGAACATATAGGAATAGCAGCCATTCACTAATACGGGAGCAGGCAGCATGGGCGCCTTCTCGAGTTTGGAGTCGCCATAGAACATGCCAGCGTAGCAGTTGGGTGCAAGTGTGGTGGCGGGCAGGTCGGCTGCCTGGGTCAGTTCCTTACAGTTATAGAACATATACATGTAACACCTGTTTGCTGCTGAGGTGGCGGGCAGCAGAGGTGCAGCCTCTAACTTGGAACAATCGGCAAACATAAAGTAACAGCAATTCCCTGCTAACTCCGTGGCAGAAAACTCCGGGGCTGTGGTCAGAGCGGTACATGCGCGAAACATGTTGTCGTAACATTCATACTCCAGTTTCTTGGCAGGCAGCACGGCGGGTGCCGTTTCCAATGCATGGCAGTACTGGAACATAGCGCGGTAGCAGCCATCTGACAACTTGGTGGCAGGCAGTTCGGGAGCAGTTGTGAGATTATCACATCCGTTGAACATATAATAGTAGCAGTATTGGGCACATTCCGTTGCTGGCAGTTCCGGCGCACGGCTCAGTGTTGACTTTGAGAACATGCTATCATAGCAATGGGGAGAAAGGGTTACGGCAGGAAGAACGAGTTCCTTGCTGGGATGAAGGTCTATTTTGGAACTACCAAACATTTTGTAGAAAGCATACTCTTCGGTTATCTCTATACAGGTGGCATAGTCGGTAGCAGAGACCATGCTCATCACGTTGCCATAAACATAGCAGGGCTTGTCAACGCTAATATATATTCCACTGGTGTTATTGCCGCGGAAGCTGACTGTCTGGCACCCATCCGGCAATGTCGTGGTGACATCGGTGATGCCCGTTCTTTCTATCCAAGAGTCGCTGCCATTGTAAGAGATTTCGTACGTTGTACCGCTAGTGTTAGAGACGGTGAGCTTGGTGCCAGACTCAAGGATTTCAAGGGTCAGAGGAATGGTGCATGGGTCAACGGTCTCTTCGCTGCCGTTGTAAACTGTCATGTACATCGATGTGGAGCCATTGTTAGTATTGACCACTTTGGTGATGATATTCCAACCCTTTTCCTGGGCAGCAGCAACCTGGGAGGTGGATATCACATTACACTCACCCCCGGTATCGTTGCCTGTGGTAATGGCCAACATTGTCTTGCTGTTCACAGAGGGCAGACTGGCGATGAAGGCGTCCATCTGTGCCCCCTTGAGACAGTTGTTGTTTATGGTAATGCTAGTCGTGAGTTTGGTGTTCGACACGTTAAGTGCAACCAGTCGGTTGCTTGCACATGCCACTTTGACCAGTTCATGACAGTTCGACAGGTTGAGCTGAGTCAGCATGTTATTGCTACACGACAGCTCCTTGAGTTTCGTACAGGCTGATACATTGAGAGATGTCAGCTGATTCTTGTAACATTCCAACAGCGTAAGTTCAGAGTTATGCGACACATCGAGCACAGACAGGTTGTTGGTATAACAGGTCAGTTCCTTGAGCTTAGTGCAGTTGGTCACGTCAATTTCAGCTACCTCGTTCTCGAAGAAAGCCAACTTTGTCAGGTTAGTGTTCGTGGTCACATCGAGCGACTGCAGTTTGTTTCTATAGCAGAAGAGTATCTGCAGACTGGTCAGTCCTGACACATCCAGACTGGTCAACATGTTTTGTGAACACTCCAGATAGAGCAGTTGCGTGTTCTGAGACAGGTCGAGCTCCGTGAGTTGGTTGGAGCTACAGTCCAAGTCTTGCAAAGCAGTAAACAGCTCAATGCCTTTTAGCGATGCGACAGACTTCCTGCTTACATCCATAACGGTTATGGAGGCTAGTTCCGCATCCTTCAATACACCGTCGCTGCCATAGCTTTGCGAAGTCAGGAAGTTGCGGAAGTTTTCATCTGGAAACGTGGTCTCGTCAATGGCATAGTCGGCTTTTGCATTTAGGGAAACTGCTGCAAGAGCAATAACCGTTACCAATAGTTTTTTGAAAATGTGTAAAGTCTGTTTCATAATGATAGTAGTTAAGTCTTTAGTTTTTCTATGCTGCAAAAATATAAAATTTGCGCAAGAAAATGGTCGGGAGCAAGAAAAAACTTTGGGAACAAGCTTAACAATTCTCTCTATATCTTTGTTTGACAACAATAGGTAAACCACTCACATCTGGTCTGAGTGTTGCCATTTCATTCAAAAATGAATCGAAGCCATAAATAACAGGTTTACATTTGCTGACATATATGTGCATATTTATGATAAAGGAATTATCGGGACAACAGGTATATAGTTCCCCAAAATTATTATCTTTGCAGACGAGAAGTGTGACAATACACAAAAAAAGTATTGCCACAATAAATGTGGAGCAGAGAAAAACAATGTAATTAAAACCCAAGAAATAAATTCGGTGCAAACCGTTATCTGTAGTTATGGTAGTAGTCCACGCGAACGACCCCACCACAAAGTTCCTGTCGCTTCTATATGAGCAGCGACAGGACGTCTGCGCTCATATCACGGAGACAAGCACCAACGGCCATATTCTACGTACGATCCGCAGTGACGACACGATTATGATGCTGGGGCATGGCAATGAGCATGGACTATTCTCAAAGCCCGACAAGAACGGCGAATACACGCGCTTTCTGATAACCGACCGCCATGTGCAGTTTCTGCGCGAAAGGACTTGTATCGGAATATGGTGTCATGCCGATAAGTTTGCCGAACACTACGGCTTACACGGCCTGTTCTCCGGAATGATTATCTCGGAAGTACAAGAGGCGGCAGATTACAATATCCCTGCCACTGAAGAGGAGATATATGCCGAGAGGGAGAGGTTCGCCCTCAGACTGAAGTTCTGCATAGAGACATACGGACTGAGTGCTACTCCCGAGCACATAAAAGAACTGGACGACACGAAGTCACCACTCACACTGTTCAACTTCGGCAATCTGCATTATTATGGCAGCGAAGCTACTAAACTCAACCATACCACGAAAAGTTTTGACACTCGCTGAGTAATCTTTCTGGTAAAAATCAGCCGTTTTCAAAATAAATATTGAAAATGGCCTGATTTTTCCTTTGTTGTTTGCATTGAAAATGGCACTGATGACAGCTTGTACCCGTCAACTTTTCCGTTCGAGAATGCCGGCGGCGAGACCGTCGGATGCCTGGATGAGCGTGAGCAGCGGGCAGCGCTGTTTGGCAGCATTGAGGCTGGCTTTCTGTTCGGGCGACTGGAAGGGCAGGTCCCAGGCCGTCATGTGCCAGCGTATGGCCAGCATCTCGTCCTCGGTCAACTTCAGACCGTGGTGCAGCAGCCAGATGACCGACTTCTCGCCATGGCCCATGGGGAAGAGGCTGTAGTTCACCTCATACTTCGGAGCCTCCGGCCACAGACCGAGTTTATTCACCATGCGCACACGCGACGGACGGTAGATGTCTGTCTTGCACACATCATGCAGCAGAGCTGCTATGATGACGCTCTCCTCTGGCAGCAGTTTGACGAGGCTCTCATCCTTGTTCACCATCAGCGTGCGCAGTTCGCGTGCCATCTCATACACATTCATGGAATGTTGCAGCAGTCCGCCCTCACAACTCAGATGAAACCTAGTGCTGGCAGGTGCCAGGAAGAAGCCCTGCTCCTCCAGCAGCTCCACCACTTGCTCCATCCCCTCCCGCCTGGTAGACAGGAGCAGAGCCTTGAATCTCTCCTTCATCTCACTTATCCCTTTCTTCTCTTTCATTGGATTAACATCACGATAAACGTATTACTCAACAATTTAATATCTCAATAGCCATATTTGCATCAGCATCCGTTATGCCAATCGCGGAATTAGTTATTATGACATGCGCTTGTTGCTCGGGCAACATTCCATACTGATCATCAATGATGACATACGAGCTTACTTGTTTTCCGTGTCTTGCCAGCCATTCTCTGATTTCATATCCTCGATTCATACCAGGATCAATCAAATCGAGGTCTAAATCCATCAACTCCATGTCAGACATACAATCAGGTGTGGCATCGATGATGCTGCCAGGCAACTTTCTTGCTTTCCACATTTTCCGCAACTCAGGTAAACCGATGCACTTCCACGATGAAGAGATAACGATTTCCGCTCCTGTCTCATCTACAATTCTTTTGAGATTGGCCACCGACATCGGGTCGAAGACGTAACCCCATTTGTCTCTAGGTGTATCGTTATCCATCTTGCCATACCACAGCTTTGTGTTTAGCACGCCGTCTATATCTAAGAATAGTATCTTCTGCATTGTTTTAACTTATAACATCTACTTAATTAAAAAATAAGGCAGTGCCACCTTCTTCCGAATGAACACGACGTAGTGTTACCAGAGTGCTTCCGGGAGTAAAAATGTTCAAAGAATCGTCTGATGATGACCATTTAATGTTGTAAACACCATCTTCAATATCATAAGGTTTACCGTAAATACCATTAAGATAATCAATTACTTTTTTCATTTCTTGATCGTCTGGCTGGACAGAAGAGAATAAAACAATCTGTTGTATAACGGGAAGGTTTGTCCCATCAGTTTCAGTTTGCAAATTAACTCTCCAACTAATATTACCTATCTGAATAATACTGTCACTATACGAAAGCATATTATCTTGGTTAGCTATATTCGAAATTTGATTCAATATTGAATCATTCAAAACAATTGGCTTACCAAAGAAAGAATAAATAGTATCTTGATGTAGTCTTCCGATCCTTGTTTGTGGTGTGGTGCTATCAAGTTCGGAGAACACTTTGCCTTTTGCATTGTGTACGACGATGTCGTTGTCTGACAAGGGTTTGCTGATGGGCAGGTTCTCTTGTTTGGGAAACAGGTTAAATGAGGAAATCTCAATGGTATAACGGTCTCCATTGATATATTCTCCAGGATGGTCAAGATTATCGGCGTTAATCATAATAGCCTTCAGAAAGCACATGTTGGGAATGGTGTATTTTTCCTCATAATCGTCTGACCTCATTGATTTAACCTCTTCCAATTCTTTTCTGGACTTGACAACAATGTAGTCACATATTTCTTGATTTGACATATAGTTATTGTCCCTGAATGTTGGGG
>OMSQ01000224.1 GCA_900313805.1 uncultured Prevotella sp.
GAAGTACCTTCGCGAAGCAGAGGTAGTGCAAACCGAAGAGAATACAAAATGTGCTGGCACATTTTTGCAATAAGGGTGTCAAGTAAAGTAGTCATACACCACTCATCATTTCGGGCGAAATCTATCACTTTTTGGGGAGATTTCGCCCGAAATGCTTGCGGTTTTCAAGTAAAGAATTGATACAGAGTGTGGTCACACTCGACGAACTGTTTTCTATGTAGGTTTTATACAGAAGATGAAGAAAAAAGAGTTTTTTGAATAAAAAACAATACAACGGTATTGTCGTAATTGAAAAATAACTATATTTGCAGGTGAAAACCGAAAAAGCCTATGAGATAAGAAAAAGCGATTTAAATAAGGATTTGAACATCCACTTTTGATTCTTGTATTTCGAAATCGGCAAAATTTCACAAAGTCATCGAGAACCGAAGTAGGTAGTTCACGCCGGATGGCGTGGGCATTTACTCGTTTAGATGACAAGGTGTTTGCCGATACCTGGAATACGTAGACGAAGTAATTTGTCCACGTTCTTTATGCAGAATCTATAACCTAAAACAATATAATTATGAAAAAACTATTACTTAGAGCTTTATTGCCAATATGCTTACTCTTGGGGCAAAATGGCATCGTTTCGGCACAGGAAACATTTGATGAGTCAGCAATTTACCAACGTATGTATCGCCTTCTGGCACAGCCTGGTGAGGACCCTAATGGAGCCACGGACATTTCCTACATAGATCAAGGCACCAGTGATTTTATCCGCAACCTATTCTGGTTGAACGACGGTGCAGCTGACAATGCTGTCTGTGGCTGGGGAGACGCAGGATTACACGAAATAATCACCAATACATGGGATCATACGCTACCACAATTAGATGGCATGTTCCAGAGACTTGCCTTAGACATATATACTTGTAATTTCTATTTGGAGAATGCCCCGGAGTCTCAGACACAACGCCGTGCAGAGGCCAAGTTCCTAAGGGCACTATGCTACTACTACATGCTAGACTTATTTGGCTCTGTACCTATCTCTACTTCTACCGTCTCTTCTATTTTAAGCCAGCGCGATTTTTGGAGGCGTTTAGGCTATAACACACAAAGGGAAGTTCTCCCCCAAAATTCCCGCGAGGAGGTGTTCAACTTTGTGGAGAGTGAATTGCTGGCTTGTGCCGGTGACTTGGCTGCTCCCGGGACTGCTACCTACGGACACGCTGACCGCGCTGCTGCATGGTTCCTGCTTGCACGCCTCTACCTAAATGCCGAGGTTTACACAGGAACAGCCAAGTGGCAAAAAGCGCAGGAATATGCACAGAAAGTGATTGACAGCAATGTATATAGATTATGTGCCGACTATTCCTACCTATTCATGGGCGACAATGATACAAATGGAGCTCAGAATGAGGTAATTATGCCTCTCGTTCAGAGTGGAAACCCAGGCTCTTGGAGTGGCACAACTTTCCTCATTGCTGCATGTTACGACGGTTGGGGCGATATGGGTAGCAACGGACTCAATCAAAGGTGGGCTGGCCTGAGGGCGCGGAAAAGTCTGGTGGAAAAATTCACTGGGAATGACAAACGCTCTATGTTCTTCTCCACTTGGCATACCTTGGAAATTTCAGACCTCACAAACTTCTATGAGGGATATGCGGTGACGAAGTGGACTAATGTGCGTAGCGACAACTCGCAGCCTACAAGTACAAATTATGCTGATACAGACTTACCATTGTTCCGATATGCAGAGATGCTGCTAACTGCTGCTGAAGCTGATGCTCGACAAAACGGAGGAACTACATCGGCCACTGGGACGGCACTCGTCAATCAGCTGCGCTCACGTGCCAATGCTCAGACGAAGAATAGTTATACTCTCGCCGAACTGTCAGACGAATGGTGCCGCGAATTCTATTTCGAGGGGCAGCGTCGTCCCACTCTCATCCGTTTCGGTAAATATACTGGCAGCAGTTACCTATGGGATTGGAAAGGTGGCGTACAGACAGGACAGGCCATCGATAGCTATCGCGCACTCTTCCCCCTTCCCAATGAGTTCATGAGATTGTCTGAAGACTACGCCCAGAACACCGGCTACAAGGATCCTAACAAAATCAAACTGTCTGAAACATTCACCCTCAACACTCCGCCCTATGCTTCTAATACATTGGTGTTGCGCGACTACAAGGCGATGGAGTTGACATGGCTGCACCCTGAAGTTACAGGAGCCGATGCATCGGAAATAATCTATTCAATACAATTGTCACCGACGGGGAAATTCCAAAACTGGGATGATGAAGATTACGACCCGACCGCTACAGTAAACATTGGTATAGGCTCCCCAGGCACATACATGATAGCTGAAGCCTCACAGGGTACCGAGCATGCGACAGTTGAGATGGCATCTATAGAGCAGTTGCTTATAAGCTTCTATAAGTTAAAACGCCTCAGCGACCTTCCTGCAGGACAGACTTACGACATTTATGTCCGCTGTGTAGCCACCGCTGCTTTTTCTGAGAGTAAGTCGAACATCGTGAAGTTGACAGTTATGCCTTATGTCAACAACGTCAACACCAACAACTACTACTTGTTGGGCGCGGCAATAGCAAACGGCAGCGGTGCCAGTGCTTCAGTGGCTGGCATAGGACAATCGATGATACCCATGAACATAGACTACGACACATACGGCTCTGGCACATCGACACTGGGTTCTGGAGTATTCTCAAAGACTGCATACATCGAGGCAGGCAAGACGTTCTTCCTATCACAGCTGCAGGCTGAAGTAAAAAGTTCTGACGGCAGCATCGAGGGTGCACAGTTCGTTAGGAATAATACATTAAACGAATTCTCACTGCAAGAGTCGGGCTGGTATCTGTTCATGTTCAACCCCCAAGGATTTTGGGAGGAGGATGGACCTAATAACTGGGTCAATAAGGGTTTGCTGAAAGCCGAAAAGGTGGCTGCACCCGGAAACAACTACCAGAGCGTGAAACTGGCTGGTGACGTAAACGTGACGCTCCAACCCAGTCGAAATGACAACAACCGCGACTGGTATGCTCGCTTCACCACGGACAAGGATATCAAAGTGCATTTCGTTGCCGATGGAACGTCTCTCGGCAGCAGTTGCTTCTCTTTTGGCGTGGCAGAAACTGGAGGAAATGACATATCAGTACCAGCAGGCAGTTATGTGGTGATGTTCGATGGCGCAACAGGCTTCTTTGACTTCTTCGATGTCAACATCGATGTACCATACACTGGCAACTTTAACAAACTAATTGCAAACAATGCTGAACCCGTGGCTGATGGCAAATTGCAAGTGGAGTCGGTAAACCCGATAGACATGGCAAACATGGATGACGAAGACCTCATACAGGTTTGCGACATAGTGCAATTGCCCAGCGGTGCCAGCATTGAAGCTCTTTATCTCGTGATAGGAGACAAGCAATATGCAATTAATCCAGATGGAACGATTGACGCGAAGACTCTCGAAGAAGCCATCAGGTCAGCACAGACTAGCAATCGCGTAAATGTGATGCGCAAGGCAGACACTCTTGAGAAGAGTGTGGAGGCATACGTCTACGCTGAATACATGGAAGACGGACTGAGCAGCTTGAAACTCTCCAATTCCTTCACTATCACCGTTCTTTTGGTGAAAAAAGCATACTATTATATTGGAGGTATGACAGGATGGAGTACAGCAGACAAGAGTTGGAAATTCTCTACTACTGATGGCAACAGCTACTCACTCGAAGTGCCCGAAGCTGCCGCTGGTAATTATTTTTGCATCGCCGAAGAAAGCAACTTCGACACTTCTGATTTCTGGTCAGGCGAGTTTATCGGACCTATGGATTACACCGATATTAATCAGTTGAGCGGTTACTTCTATCGTGGTTCCGGAAGCTCGGATGCATGGCAGCTTCCTGCACTGCCTGAAGGCTACCACTTCTATAACCTGACATTCGACCTCAATGCCGGCACTTATGAGTTCATCCCACTCATGGTATCTGGAATACAGGATATGGATGCGGAACAAGGAAACAAGACCATCACGGTCTATTCGCTCTCTGGCCAACGCCTCAACAGCGACCTAAGAACACTGAGTCCTGGTATATACATTGTCAACGGACGAAAGGTGATGGTGAAATAACTTCTGACCTTCATTTTGGGCGAAATCTACCACTTTTTGGGGAGATTTCGCCCGAAATACTTGTAATTTCAAGTACTATGGGGAAGCATACGCTTATGCACACCTCCTTCGTACTATATTTAAACATTTCTGTCTATAATCGTACTCATATCTGAATTATTTTATGCCTAATTCTGCCGCAAGTGTACAAAAAAGTATTGTTTCGGCAAAATATAATATACTTTATTCTGCCGAATGTCGGTGTTTTTAATGGTGTGCGGCAGATTATAATCAATTTCTTCAATAAAAACTATCTCTGAGTGACACTAATCTGACCTTAAC
>OMSQ01000220.1 GCA_900313805.1 uncultured Prevotella sp.
GCGCTACCTTTGAATAAGGTAGGCGGCACCTCAAAAATAAAAATGTGCCAGCACATTTTGTATTCTCTTCGGTTTGCGCTACCTTTGCCTCATAAATCAAGATTCTAACGACGTAATGAAAAAAAGCCTTTTGATCCTGTTATCCGCGATTTCCATATGCAGTTGTAGCGAGCAGAAAGAGCAGAAAGCGAAAGCACCAGTCAGAGTAGAGACAGAAACTGTGTCTTCAGGAATGACCAGTGACAGTCACACATACGTAGGCACCGTGGAGGAGCGCACAGCCACTGCCGTTAGTTTTACGGGCATGGGGTTAGTGAAACGAATGTTAGTGAGCGAAGGTCAGTCAGTTGGTCGTGGTCAGTTGATAGCCGAGATCGATGACACCCAGGCACGCAACCTGCTTAGTGGCGCTGAGGCCCAGATGGCTCAGGCCAACGATGCCTTGCAACGTTACAAAATGTTGTACGATGCCGGCTCACTCCCTGAGGTTCAATGGGTAGAGATAAAGAGCAAGGTGGCCCAGGCCCAGTCACAATTGCAAGTAGCAAGAAAGAATCTGAGCGACTGCAGGTTGACAGCCCCGGTAAGCGGCATTATAGGCAAGAAGATGGTAGGAGCCGGAGAGACAGCCCTACCCTCCCAGGCCGTAGTAACCATCCTTGACATATCCACAGTGAAGGTGAAGGTATCTATTCCCGAAGGTGAAATATCCTCCATTCGTGCCAACACTCCATCATTGATAAAAGTAGAAGCCATAGACGGCACCTACCATGGCGGCACAATAGAGAAAGGTGTATCTGCCGATGTCATGACTCACACCTACGACATTCGCATCAACGTGGCAAACAGCGACAGGCGTTTGTTGCCAGGCATGGTGGCCACAGTATCGTTTAGTGGTGGAGTGAATACTGCCAGTGAGAGTCAGACCTCGGTGCCTGTTACTTCCGTACAGAAGAATGCCGATGGCAGTCTTTTCGTCTGGACTGTGGATAAAGACAAGCATGCTCACCGCTGTAATGTGACAATAGGTAGCACCCATGGCAACCGTGTGAGCATCACTGGCGGTTTAAGCGATGGCCAGCGCATCATCACCCAGGGCTATCAGAAATTGAGTGAAGGAACCAGAGTGATATATTAGTAGCGTATGAAACAGGCAAGTTGGCTAAGATGGCCGTTGGAACATTCTTCCATATCACTCATCATCATAGGCATATTGTTTGTGATGGGTATCTACGGCATGTATATCATGCCTAAGGATGAGTTTCCCCATGCCACCATCCGCCAGGGAGTAGTGGTGGCGGTGTATCCTGGTGCCACGAGCGAGGAAGTGGAGCAACAAGTAGCCCGTCCATTGGAGCGCTACCTGTTCACCTACGGCGAAGTGAACCGAGCCAAGACCACAACCACATCTCAGAACGGTCTGTGCATCGTTATGGTTAAGTTGAACGATGATGTGGACAACAAGGATGAGGTGTGGTCTAAAATAAAACATGGTCTTAACACCTTCAAACCCCAGTTGCCAGCAGGAGTCTTGGCATTGGTAGTGAACGATGACTTTGGCAACACGTCAGCACTTCTCATAGCCATAGAGAGCAGTCAACGCAGTTACCGTGAACTGAAGCAATACAGCGATGAGTTGGGCGACCGTCTGCGTCGAATCCCTTCCGTGGCCAACGTGAAATTGTTTGGCGAGCAGAAGGAGCAGATAAGCCTGTATATAGACCGCGAGCGTCTGGAAGCCTACGGTATAGGTCAGGGCATGTTGATGCAGCACCTACAGTCACAGAGTATCACCACAATGAGTGGCAGCATCAGCGACCAAGACCAGCATGTGCCCATTCATGTTGAGGCCACGACAAACAGCGAAGAAGAGATAGCCAACCAAATCATCTTCAGCGACCCAGCCAGCGGAAAGGTAGTCCGTGTGCGGGACGTGGCACGTATAGAGCGAGAGTACGATCCACTGTCAAGCAAGATAGAACAGAACGGTCATCCCTGTGTGCTTTTGTCGATGGAGATGACCCCAGGCAACAACGTAGTGGAGTATGGCCGTGAGGTAGACAAAGTGCTGATGGAATACAGTGAGAATGAGTTGCCAGATGATGTGAAGGTGACACGCATTGCCGACAAGCCGAAGGTTGTGGCGAAGAGTGTAAGCGATTTTCTTCGCGACCTACTCATCTCCATGCTTATCATCATTCTGGTGATGATGGTACTCTTCCCACTGCGCTCAGCCATAGTTGCTGCCGTGACCATCCCCTTAAGCACCTTTGTGAGCGTGGCGGTTATGTATATGATGGGAATAGAGTTGAACATAGTGACCCTAGCCGCCCTTATAGTTGTGCTTGGCATGATAGTTGACAATTCCATCGTTGTAATCGACGGTTATCTGGAATATTTAGGCAAGGGTTACAAGCCGTGGGATGCAGCCATAGAGTCGGCCCGTCAATATTTCATGCCCATGCTTTTGGCCACCATCTGCATTTGCGCCATCTTCTACCCGTTTCTTATAACCATGAAGGGTATGTTCCATGACTGTTTGGAAGACTTCCCAGTGACCATCACCATCAACCTGATGGTGTCTCTGATACTTGCCGTGACAGTGATACCTTTCTTAGAGACCCGTCTGATAAAGCCGGGCAAGGTGAGCACAGGAGGCAATGCCATCACCAAGTGGGTACAGCGCATCTACGACCGAGTGCTCGACTTCACATTCCGTCATCCGTGGCTTACCATAGTTGGCGGCATAGGCGTTATACTTCTGTCTTTGCTGATAGTTCCCACATTAAAGATACGCCTGTTCCCCTACGCTGACCGAGATCAGTTTGCCGTAGAAATATACCTACCCGAAGGCAACGGACTATCAGAGACTCGCGAGATAGCCGACAGTGTGCGTCATGTGTTGGAGAAAGACCGGCGCATCACCGGCATCACCAGTTTCATAGGCTGCGCCTCACCCCGTTTCATGGATGCCTACGCTCCTCAGATGGCAGGCTCCAACTACGCCCAGTTTATTGTGAACACCGAGAGCGACAAGGCCTCACTAGCTCTTTTATCAGAATACCAGCCTCGTTTGAGTGAATCGTTCCCCAATGCATACGTGAAGTTCAAAAGACTTGACTACTTAGAAGTGAACGAGTTGGAGTATCGATTTTACGGTGACAACCTTGACTCACTCCATGTCGTGTCAGAGCGTTTGATGGAGCGTATGCGCGAAATGCCTGAGTTAGAGTGGGTTCACACCGATTTTTTGCAGCCCCAGCCCATCATCAACGTCCGTCTGGACCCTGTTGCCTCTGCCCAGTTGGGGGTTGGCCGGACCAGTGTACAGCTGACTTTGAGCGCCACATCGAGCGACCTGCATGTTGGTCAATTGTGGGAGGGCGACTACGAAGTGCCTATAGTGGTGAAGGATGGTGCCGATTTGACTTATTCCGACATAGAAGGCCTTGGGATAGTGACCCCTGCAACCATGCTCTCAGGCGGTATACACCAGGTAAACAGCACCGTACCATTGCGCCAAATGGCCGAAGTAGGTCCACGTTGGAGCGAGAGCAAGATACTACACAGGAGTGGAGAGCGTTGCATCACCGTGACAGCACATTTTGCGCAGGGAGTGTTCACCACTCCGATAGAGAAGGAGATAGCGCGTATCATGCAGGAAGAGATAGAACTGCCCCAAGGAGTTCGTAGCGAGGTTGGCGGCGAGATAGAGTATGGCGACGAGGCACTGCCCCAGATATATGGAGGCATCATCATAGCCATGGTCATTGTGTTCTTCTTTCTGTTGTTCAACTTTAAGAAATACGGCATCACCACCGTATGCATGGCTGCCTTAGGCCTGATGATTCCTGGTGCCCTGATTGGTTTGGGACTAATGAACCGCGCTTTGGGCCTGACCAGCATCTTCGGTCTCATCACCCTGATGGGAATGATAATGCGCAACGAGATACTCATCTTCGAGCATGCCATAAGTTTGATAGACAAGTATGTGGCCGAGCATGGCGACTGGACCACCGATCGCAGTGCTTACAACGAAGCGGTGAAGCGTGCCGCCTATGAGGCGGGAAAGCGCAGGATGGTTCCCATATTTCTGACCACCGCCACCACCGCAGTTGGTGTGGTTCCCATGATAATAGCCCAGAGTTCCTTCTGGATGCCCGTTGGTGTGACCATCTTTGCAGGCGGCATAGGTTCGCTCATTATGGTAGTGACGATGCTGCCCGTGATTTATTGGAAAGTTAGTTTGAAGTAACGAGCCCATGAAAAAGATAACCATCATTCTACTATGCTGCGTCTGTTTCACCATGAGAATCACAGCTCAGCGTTCGTACAGTCTGACTCAGATAAAAGACTCTGCGATAGCGAACAACATATCCGTTCGCGCTGCCCGTCACGACATAGCGATGTCTGAGGAGCAGAGCAAGGAAGCCTTCACCAAGTATTTCCCCAATGTGAGCGGCACCGCCCTGTGGTTCAATGCCAACAAGGGAATGGCAGAAGTAAAAGTGAACCCGTCGGAACTGATTCCCTCCTCACTTTCCCAGACCTTGTCAGCCATACTGCCTGCTGAGCTACTGGCTCCCCTTGCCAGTCCCCTCACCGTATCGATGATGAAGAACGGCACTATAGCCGGTATCACAGCCGTTCAGCCCATCTATGCCGGTGGCCAGATAGCCAACGGCAATCGTCTGGCCAAAGTAGGAGAAGACGTGAGCCATTTGCAGTTGAGGCTATCAGAGAACCAGGTAGAGAAGCAAGCCGAAGAGTATTTCTGGCAGTTGGCCTCTTTGCAGGAGAAGATGAAGACCTTAGATGCTGTAGATGCCTTGTTGTCAGACATACACAAAGACGTGGAAGTGGCAGTGAAGGCAGGTGTTATACTGCGTAACGACCTGCTTCAGGTGGAGTTGCGTCAGAACGACATGGCCAGCCAGCGTCTGAAGTTAGAGAACGGCATCAGCATAGTCCGACTACTTCTATCTCAGTATTGTGGCCTGCGTGATACCACGTTTGTCATCACCTATCATTCCGACACTGTTCCAGCGTTGGAAATGCAGATGGACCACAATCAAGCACTTCACAATACGGTGGAGTACCAGCTATTAGGCAAACAAGTAGAAGCCACCACCCTTCAGAAAAAGATGGCCGTAGGTGAGAACTTGCCCACTTTGGCCGTTGGAGCCGGTTACAACTACCACAATCTGTTGGAACGCGACCACACATTCGGTATGGTGTTTGCCACAGTGAGCGTGCCCATCTCCAGTTGGTGGGGCGGGAGTCATGCCATAAAGCGCAGAGAGATAGAGCGTCAGAAAGCCCTGGAGCAGATGGAGGACAACGCACAGTTGCTTCAGATTCGCATGCAGAACGCATGGAACAGCTTGGGCGAAGCCATGCAGCAGATACAACTGGCACGGCGTGGAGAAGAGCAGGCAGCAGAAAACCTGCGTCTGCAGCGAAACTACTACCGTGCCGGCACATCCAGGATGAGCGACCTGTTGGAGGCCCAACTTCTGTATCAGCAGGCATGCGACAAGTATACCGATGCCTATATAAACTACCAGAACCGTCTGTTGGACTACCATCAGGCCACCGGCCAGTGACAAAAGCCCTTATTTGACAAGTTTTTTTCTGCCATTTACGATATACAGTCCCTTTGGCAGACGTGATGCATTGGAGCCCACATACTGCCCCGAGACATGAAAAATGCCACGGACAGAGGCCTTTATATCTGCGACAGGAATGTTGACAGCTGTTTCGATGTGGTCGGTCACCGTGGCCACAGCAGCATTGGGATTAGAGCAGTCGACAGTGAACACATACACCTGTCCTTCAGTGGGAGTTTGGCGCGCGTAAATATTTCCATTGTCGTGACCATCCGAGCCATTACCTACGCCGAACACCTGGTCATTGAGAGAGAGTCGCCATGGTTTGTCAGAGGTGGCACTACCCACGTATTCCCCACCCCACCCCGGTTGATGGAAGAATTTGAAATTGACATCATTGCCATTGAGTTGTTCGCCCACCACCAGAGAAATGCGGTAGACCTTGTCCTGTATCTGAGCCAGAGCCATATCATGCTCGGTGCCAGTATTCCAGTTTGCCCCATTCCACAAGAATAGCGGTTTACCTATTCCTGTGCTCCCTATGCACCATAGAGCTCCCGACCCATCAGCGTTCATAGTGGCAGGCGCCCCTGTAGCATCTACAGGATAGACGCGGAAGGCACCATATCTGAAGTCTGCCTCCACCTTGTATCGTCCGCTGACAGGAATGAAGGAGTAGGATCTGCCATTCTCCGTAGACTCAAGCGGTGAGAAGAAGTCTGGGTCGTAGAACCAGTCAGCGTCGGCGAGTTCCCTACGTCCCTGCACCGTGCATGCCTCCCCCTGGTTCAGGTATCCAGTAAAAGAATATATGCCGTTGCCCTCCCATGTCATAGGCGAGCCGTTGAAAGAAGGCACTTGATAATTCCATCTGCACGAAACAGCGCTTCGTGCCGGCAGCGGAATAGATATCATCTTACCGTCGACCACCACCTTGGCATTGACAGCACTGCCATTCTCATTGCAGAAAGCCATTGCCACCGAGCCATCGGGATTTGCAAAAGCCACATACGACACATTGTTCGTCCACCACCCCTCAGTATCGATACGATAAGCGCCAGGCTGGGTGACAGCCGACATGTGGCAGATGGCATAATACTGAGAATTGAGTGTGTACCAACTGTAGTCGTTTGCCACATCCACTGCTCCATAGCAAGTCTGGCATCCACCAGCGAGATTAGGTCCTTTGTTATAGTCGAGCATGAAATTCCATACACATGCAGCCCTAGCGTGGTTTAGCGTGGTGAGTATAGCCACATTCTTCATCACGTCCATAAGACTGCTGTCCAGGTTTCTTCCGTTGTTCCATTCTCCAATAGAAGCCTCGGTAAACACGATCTCTTTGTCAGGAGCCTGCTGGTGGATATCATTAAGTTCACTCACATCTCCTCCGTAGTTATGGTATGCCGATCCCACCACCAGTTCCTCGCCTTCGAAAGATCCGAGTTCATCATACACCTTTATGGGGTAGTCGTATTCCGAACTGATGCCATCATAATTATAGTTATGGTCGTAGACATAGATTTTGGTATCAATTCCCTGCTGTTTGAATGTCCTTGCCAATGTTCTGACAAATGCAGCCTGTTCCTGCCATGGCATATACAGCGAAGCACAGTTGCCATGATTTAGAGGTTCGTTTTGTGGGCTCACCGCATAGATTTTGATACCATTATCCGCCATAGCCTGAATGAAGCGCACGAAATATAGGCTATAAACATAGTAGTAGTCGGGGTTTAGGTGTCCGTCGGTCCATTCGTAATGACTATTTTTCTCGGTGATGTTGTTCACCTTCATCCATCTGGGACAAGTCCACGGAGCCGCCATGATTTTCACATCCGGATTTATTTCCAGTATTTCCTTGAGCACCGGAATCACGTAATCCGTCTCGTCGGTAAAGAGTTTGAAATTCTGCAGTCCCGGTTGTTCGCATAGTGTATACAGTTGGCTGGAGAAATCAGAGCATCCGATAGAAATGCGTGCATAACAGACGCCATAACCTTTAGCTCTGGAGAAAGTACGTTCTAGCAGTGCGTGGCGGTCGGCCTTATTCATGTGTAGCAGGTTGTAGCATGCCGAGTAAGTGAAGGCAAAGCCATATCCGTCGATACTCTGGTTTCGTCTATCAGGGTGTAGGATGATGGCATTATTGGTAGATGAAGATGTGGTGACTGCTGGGTAGGATTCCGTGAGCGACTGACTGCGACTGCCCGTGGTAGTATATACCACTGCCTGCTGTGACATTGCGTAAATGGCAGCAAGAGAGAGCAACGTAGATGCAAGGAAACGTGAGAAAGAGTGCATAAAATCTAGGTTTGAGTTTAACAATTGAATAATCGTCTACAAAATTACGATTATTTTTTCAAAATTGGAGTTAACAAAAGAAAAATATGTGTATCTTCGCGGCTGGTAAAGATACGTACTATGAACATCACATTCAACATCCCCCCTGTAGCGGAAGAAATGCGTGAGCAGATACAGGGCAAGATAGACCATCTGAACAAGCCCAAGGGTTCGCTGGGTCTGTTAGAAGACACCGCCCTTCAGATTTGTATGATACAGCACACTTTAGAGCCACGATTGACCCACCCCTGCCATATACTTCTGGGTGGCGACCACGGCATAGAGCGTGAGGGCGTGAGTGTGAGTCCACGAGAAGTGACGTGGCAGCAGATGTTGAACTTCACCCGTGGTGGCGGCGGAGTTAACCTATTTTGTCGTCAACATGGTTTCGACCTGCGGATAGTGGATGTGGGTGTGGACTACGACCTGAGCGGTGTACCAGGAATTATTGACAAAAAGATAGCTCGTGGCACCAACAATTTCCGCTACGAGTCAGCCATGAACAAGGATCAGTATGAGTGTGCTCTGCGTGTTGGCATGGAGTTAGCAGACGACTGCGTGAAAGTGGGAAGCAATGTGATAAGCATAGGTGAGATGGGAATAGCCAACACCTCCCCTTCGAGCATCTGGATGCATCTGATGGGCGGTGTTCCTCTGCCCGAGTGCGTTGGAGCCGGTGCCGGTCTGTCGAAGAGCGGAGTAAGCAGGAAACTTATGATTTTGAACGAGAGCATAGAGCGTTTCTGTCGTCTTCATCCCGATGCAGATGCTGCAACCATCATATCCTACTTTGGAGGATATGAGATGGTGACCGCCATAGGTGTGATGCTTCGCGGTGCCGAACTTGGTTGCGCACTTCTGATAGACGGTTTTATAATGACTGCCTGTGCCTTAGCCGCTGTCCGTTTAGAACCCGCCGTTCGCAAATACATGATATTCACCCATTGCGGAGACGAGGGTGGTCACCGCAAGATGCTCGCCCTGTTGAATGCCCGCGGCCTATTGCAGTTAGGTTTACGTCTGGGCGAAGGTACCGGAGCACTCTGCGCCTATCCCATCATAGAATCATCGGTTAGGATGGTAAATGAGATGAACAATTTTGACACTGCCCATATCACCAAATATTTCTGACAGGAAACCATAGAAGAACGATAAAAGACACACCATGAAAGAGACAAGAATAAACAAGAAATGGCTGCTGAGTGAAGTTCGCGACTATGTGTTAATTTTGATAGGCATACTGATGTGTGCCTCGGGCTGGGTAGTATTCCTTCTACCCAACCATATCATGACTGGCGGCACCCCTGGTATCTCCTCCATACTGGAATGGGGTCTTGGCATAGACGTAGAATATACTTATGTGGCCATCAACGGCATGTTGCTGCTGCTGGCGCTAAAGACACTTGGACTTCGTTTTTGTATAAAGACTATATTTGGAGTTGTTGTATTCTCGCTGGCCATTCCAATCCTTCGTAGCATGGTTGGTGATACCCGTCTATTGCAGGACCAGATGTTCATGGCCACCGTGATTGGTGCCGGTTTCTGGGGCAGCGGTGTAGGTCTGGCCCTGTCGGCCCACGGCAGCACAGGAGGCAGCGACATAGTGGCGGCTGTAGTAAACCACTACAAGGACATCTCCCTGGGTCATGTCATCCTCATAACCGACCTTCTCATCATCACCAGCAGTTACTTTGTGCTACACGACTGGGAGCAGGTGATATATGGTTATGCCATGCTTTTCGTCTCAACCTTCTGCGTGGATCAGGTAGTGAACATGTCGCGCAGGAGTGTTCAGTTCTTCATAGTTTCCGAGCGATATAACGAGATAGGCGAACAGATAAACCATATAGCACACCGCGGTTGCACCCTGATAAAAGGTCAGGGTTTCTACAGTGGTAAGGAAGTGAACATGCTCTTTGTGTTAGCCCGTCGCACCGAGTCGTCTCGCATTTTCACCCTCATCAATGCCATAGACCCAAGTGCCTTTGTCTCTCAGAGTGCCGTGATAGGAGTATATGGCGAGGGGTTTGACCATTTCAAAGCCTCTATGACTCATGGTAGTCAGAAGAACTCACCTACCCGGGTATAGTTTTTTTCATTATTATAGTGAGAGTGCCGGCTCAGGCCGGCACTCTTGAACATTTTTTTCATTGACATATTCTGTTTTTGTGTTGTTACTTCATTAAGTACTTTTTTCCGTTCATTATCACTACGCCTCTATACGAGAGATTAACAGGCTGACCATTCAAGTTATAGCACAATTGATCAATGGAATTACCATCAGTAGTAGCCATGCTGATGCCTGTCACATTATCAAAACCGAGGAAATCAAGAGCAGCAGACGCATTGTCAGCAAGTTTGAGATAAGCCTTTCCTGCGCCGACGTTGAAGTTTGACGTGGCCTTCATGAAGCCCACCTTGCCTGCTGCGGGACTATAGCCGAAGCGATAGACATTGTCGCCACCGGTCACGGTTATCGTCTCCTCTGAGTTGTTTCCCACCAGCAGGTTTCCATCAACGGCATTTGGTTCGCCATCCGCCACCGGCACCTCGTATGTGCCCTGCCCCCCCTTGAGCACAGCCCCTTCACCGGCTTTGTATCCGCCTTCAAACTCAGTCATGACCATGACACCGTTCTCCACATGAGTGACAGCGTAGGCAGTGATAGAGGCGTCATCCCCTTCGGCAGTCTTGGCTGCAGCGAAGTTGAGGTTCTTGTCACCGCAGTAAGAAGCATAGCCATACTGACTGATAGAGATGGTAACAGTAGGCACGGCACGCACAACTTTAAGAACCGACTTCCTATACCCTTTAGAGCAGTCGACAGTGAACGTCCACTTATCACCATCCGTCAGTGTAGCACCACTGGCCAGATATATATTACCGTCATCGTGTCCATTAGAACCGTTGCCCACGAGGAAGACATCACTTTCCGAAGTGAGATGATAGAGAGCACCTTCACTGCCAAGGAACTCAATGCCCCATCCAGCTTGTCCGAAGAACTTGAAATTGACGAAGGACTTATTCAGTGTTTCACCTACAGTGAAAGTGAACTCATACACCTTGTCAGCTATTTCCGTCATTGCGATAGCTCTACTCGTTTCCCAATTAGACCCTTCAGTATAGTTGGGAACACCCACACTGCCGTTGGCTCCGATGATCCAAAGTCCATCGACATCTGGAATCACTTCCTTTTCCTCCTTCACTACGCTGAGCACAGCATTGTCTGCACCCTGAGTGGTATTAACTGTAAAGATATAGACGTCACCGTTGACGAGTTGCTGTCCGTCTGCCAGGTAAACATTTCCATTGCCGTGGTTGTCTGTTCCTTTTCCTACGAGGAAGATGTCGCTTGTGGAAGATATCAAGTAAGGAACTGTGCCAGTGCTTTTGTATTCTACACCCCAGCCAGCCTGACCAAAGAACTTAAAGTTAACGAAGTCCTTATTTAGGTTTTCACCAACAGTGAAGGTATAGGTGTAGATACCATCCGTTTCTTCCGTCATCTGCAAAGCGTTGTCAGCATTCCAGTCGTCGCCTTCAGTAAAGGATGGTTCCCCCACACTGCCGTTGGCCCCGATGATCCAGATGCCGTTGACGCTGTTGACACGTTTTTCCACGTGCATCACAGCGTGGTCATAGCCTTGACTGCAGTCGAGGAAAAAGATATAAGTATCTCCGTCAGTCAGAGTCTGTCCGTCCATCAGATACACATTACCATTCGATTCGTTGGTAGAGTCAATGCCGAACATATCGCTGTCGGATGTTACATTGTAGTCAGAAGATCCATCTCCGAGGAACTCATTTCCCCATCCTGGCTGTCCGAAGAACTTGAAATTTACGAAATCCTTGTTCAAGCTTTCACCAACAGTGAGAGCCACCTTGTAGATGTTGTTCGGCAGGGCCTGCATACGTATGGCATTATCCGTATTCCAGTCATCCCCTTCCCCATAATTGGGCATACCCACGCTGCCGTTGGCACCAATAATCCATACACCGGGGAGTTCTTCAGATGCATTTCCTGCAGTAAATACGAGCGTGTTCATGCTCTGCGCCTTATTCACGATATTTGTTTCGCCGTCGGCCAATGTAGCATAGATATCGAGGCTCGACTTGAGCATTTTGCCTTCCACCAGAGCATTAACCTCCTCGGCATTGAGAGCCGAGCGCCAAAAGAAGAGTTCACTGAACTGTCTTTCCGTTGCCTGACTGTTGTCGCCAATAGAGAAGCGAGTAGGAACTAGTTGCTCAGAGAGTTCACCAGCCATAGCACCGTCCACGAAGAGCAAAGTTCTCTTCTGTGCCCAGTAGTGAGAGAGCGTGACGTAGTGCCAGTCGTTGTCGAGAGTAAGAGAGCTCACGATGGTACTGCCCGAAGGCGAGTGATACACCACCTTACCACCTGCTTCTACAGATATTGTTGCGGAGCCCGATGTGCTGGTGAAAGAGGCCACATTACCCTCCTGTTTGCCTTTCACCCTCATGCTCAAAGCGAAAGGATGAATAGTCTCCTCACCCTCAAACTCGATAACGTCTCTATCTTTGAGAGTGAGAGAAGAGTTCATGTTGCGCACAGGTAGAGGTTTTCCAGCAGCTATGGCATCAAAGAGCGAAGGCACCATAGCATAGTAGAACTCACGGTGTCCAGCTGTAGTAGGATGGTAAATATCTCCAGGGTTCTGGTATCCAGCAGCCCATTTGCCAGTGCCGTCGTCGATGGCACCCAACATGTTGACCGATGGCAGATCCCACTCATGTATCAGCAGATTCATTCTTTTGATATAGGCATAGTCAGACTCTGTGAAGTCAGTTCGCGTATAGTTATTCATTATCACAGGCACCTTGCCGTCGGCCCTCACCTGTGCGATAAGAGACAGCATGTTGTCTCGGAACTGTGCGAAAATATTTTCTTGGTTGGCAGCACCATGAATGCCCTCATTGCCAAGCGAAAGTCCGAAGATGACATACTTGCCGAAGTCTCTGGCGAGGTCGTCATACCTATTCAGCAAATTAACCGTGTTGTTGCCATTGATAGCAACGCTGGATATACGGAATGCATCGGTGCTTAAATGGCTGTTAAAGCGGCTTTGCAGCAATTCGTCGTACATATAAGCATATCCATGGTTGTTTGTAGCGCCCTGTCCGTTAGACACCGACGAACCGAATACAGAAATCTTGTGTTCATCAACAGGAGCGTCAAATGCGAACAGATAGTTACGCATATCCACAGTAATCGTATAAGTGTTGTTGTTCACCCGGATATTCTCAGTGGAGAAGCCTTCACCTGGCATGGCCAATTTGTTAGTAGTGTTAACCACACGTTTCACGGCCAGTTCATCAGTTCCGTTGAATGTGAAATAGAACTGACGGTCCACGAACAGTTTAGTAGTGGTTTTATTGAGAGTCACAGTAGACTTCCACACACCGTTACCATCATAGTTAAGAGTAGTGTTGTCGGGCACCACCTCTCCCTTCAGAGTTAGTACCACAGGAGTGACTGTGATGGTTCTTGCATTGACGTCCACCTTTACCCTCACAACCTGAGTCTGAGACACGTTGAATTCGCCTCCATTTTCCTCAATAGTACCGTTCTCTTCTCCGCATCCGAGGGTTACTATGTCATTGTCAATCGTAGTGCCAGAGAGCGAATATGTGCCAGGAGAGAGTTCCACATAGGTCTCGAAAATGCCAGTATGCGAGCCCTTTGGCATGAGTTCCGTCATAGGTGCGCTACCACCCTCCACAGCAGAGCCAGTTATGTCTAATGCAGCCAACGCATTCGGTTCCTGTGGACGAGTACCGCCACTGTACTCTTCAATCTTGATGGCATTGAGGTGAGCCATGTCATTATTGCGAGCCATGGTGAAGAGGATCTGCCCATCGGCATCGGGATACACATAGTCACTTACTGCAATGTTCATGGTATTGCCATTGATGCCTTCGCCTCCGATGCTGCTGCCCGATGTGATGTGCACCGTACTCCACTCCCTCTGTCCGTTGAGAGTATAGAAGCAGTCACGATTAGTGGTAGTGCTACGGCTTCCGAAGAAGTAGAACTTATAGCAATTGTTCTTATTCATTCCGGTGAAGTTTACCGTTGTGCTTGGGACAGATGTCTCGATGAACATATAATCCTCCGTAGCCGTTTTGACAGCCATGTCTCCCAGCCACTCAGCAGAAGGATTGTTCATGCCTCCGTTGTTCAGTCCGTTGGTTTTCATATTTGCCCCTGTGGTGGCAGTGATGCCAGTAGGAGCATTTGCAGCATTAACCAATGCCACCTGAGTGCCCTGAGCTATGAGGTTGCTACTGGCAGGATAGATATTGTTCCATGTATTACCGTTGTCATCAGGTCCGAGAGTCTGGTGTCCACGTGTATCGCTGTTATCCTCTCCGAAGTCGATGAACATCTTCTGACTAAGCGAGAGTTCCGTGTTAGGTCGTGTGAGTCCAGAGAGTTCCTCCACCTTCATAGCGTTCAGGTGTACATAACCAGTTTTGTTGAGTTTGACAATCGTCATAGTTATCTTGCCCTCGCGGTCAGGAAACACCACATCACTCACCTGTATTGTGCTATTGTTGGCATTGGACCCATCAGTGCCGATGCCAGAGCCCGACATCTGGTGGTTTCCCTGCCATATATTTTCACCTTGGAAGACAAAAGTGGCGACACGGTCAGCCGTTGACGTTCGACTTCCGAAAGAATAGAATCGGTAGCCCTTGTTTGGATCGAGTCCACGGAAAGTGAAGTAGACATAGTCTTGGTGCGACTCAGGGAAGATATAGTCTTCTGTAGCAGAAGCCACAGCGAGGTCTCCGAGCAAGTCGGCAGACGGATTCAGCAGTCCGCCACCTCCGCTTTTGCCATTAGTAGTAAATCGCACATTGACCACCACCTGGTAACCAGTGTTGTCGTTTGAAGAGTTAACCACGTCGAACACTGTCCCAGGAAAGATGTAATTACTGCTGCTGCCACAGTGAACATTAGTCCAGTAGTTACCGTTACTGTCAGCACCAGTAGTAAGCATGCCGCGCGAAGCATTGTTATTAGCGCCAAAATCAATGTACATAGTTTGCGTCACCGTCTGAGCATTAAGTGTGACCATAGCGAGCCATGACATCAGGACAGACAGGCAGCAAGTCATACCCTGTAGTTTGAGAATCTTGTTAAGGATGTTGTTAGGTTTCATACAATGTATAATTAAGGCATTAAACAGTGTGGTATATTGGTAATTATCAATTCCTGGCGCAAAATTAAGTAAAAACCAGGTTCAATACACGCGAATATAGTTGAAAATATGGATAATTATCACACAAACAAAGCAAAAACCCACTGATAATCAGTGTGTTTTATATATGAATAATAAACGAGAAATATGGATGTGAAAATCACATATATAGATTGATACTTAGTGTTTTTTCATGATAATCAGTTTTAGGTTATTATTCTGCAAATCTTACTTTTATTTTGATTAATCCAAAGAAAATCGATATTTTTGCAAAAATTTGTTGAGAGGAAACCATTTCATAAATACCCATTTAACATTCATAATAAAGCCAGGAGGGAAAAAACGATGAAACAGCTTTTTATCATACTGTCACTGATGTTTGTCAGCATGACAGCTGTGGCTCAGAGCGACTATTACATGCGCCGTGCACAATCATACCAACGCGAGGCAGAGTATTACACCAAGAGGGCCCATAACTACGACCGTGAGAGCGACTACTACAACCGTCAGGCACAGAGTCATCTGCGCGAGGCAGAGTATTACACCAGGCGTAAGGACTACGACCGTGCTAAAAGTTACCAGCGCAGGGCCAGAGAAGCCACCGACAAGAGCGAATGGAACAAGAAGAACGCAGACAATGCCCGCGATAAGGCCCGTCAATACATGCGTTGGGCTGAGGATGCATTGGACAAAGCAAAGCGAGAGAAAAGGTAACTTTCATAGTTCTTGGATATCGGCTGGATAAATATACACATTTATACAAATTAATGTTAAAATTCGCATAAAATTCCGAATAAATATTTGACATCTTAAAATAAATATGTATATTTGCTTACACCAAAATAGAAACGAGGAGGTAAGCCTATGTCAACCATGAAAGAAACCGAAGAGACCAAGAAGAGTGTCGACATGAAGAGCGACAGCAGTTCTCTACCCAATGCTATGCCATCCATCTGGTACACATAAGATGCGATTAACCACATCATAAAAGCCACCCATCACAGGGTGGCTTTTATGATGTGGTGTTGTCGTCAGTTGGAAAGTTATGGAAAAAGATTGAAATCACCTCATTATGCCAATGGGTAACTTTTCTCATACCTATTATAGTGTAAAAAATAGTCCATAGAAGTAACTGATTATATATAAAAATGGTGGTTGGAGCAAAAAATCATAATAATATTTTGCTCGGACGATTTTTTTTCGTACTTTCGCAGCGCAGATGGTTCATAGGCCACGTGAGTGGCTATGATTAAAAGGGAACACAGGTGAGAGTCCTGGACAGTCCCGCTGCTGTGAGTTGCCGATTAGCGGTGTCAACAATGAATCCACTGGCCAGAGAGCCGGGAAGGAGTTGACCACCCGGGCAACGAGTCAGAAGACCTGCCATCATGCAGTCGACTATTGTAAAGAGGGCCTCGAGGGTTGGGCCCTGAGTCGATGACCACTTTCACATGAGACCATACGCCAAAGGAGCATGCCAGACATGTCACATTGAGCGCATAGGCTGTAGCCCTCATACATACACGTGAAAACTGACTGACGAATAGAAACAGACATAGTGTAAATGCGAGCAGTGGCCGCCCTCGGGTTTGTGAAAATCTGGTGGTTGGTCACTGTTTATTTTGTAGGTAAATCCCTACATAGAAATAGGGAAACACCATGTGGTTTGTAAGAATAGTCATACTATCTTTGCACCGTAAACAGTTAAGGCGAACAAACCATAAAACAATAAAGACATGAAAAAAAGCATCTTCATCACTTTGATAGCCATTGCCGCTGCCACCAGTGCCTCGGCACAGTTCTATCCCGACGGACGTCCCATCCATCCGAAAAATCGTGCAGCCTATTATGACAGTCACCCCCGTCACCACCAGCCTGTGACCGACACCTACGGCGGAGTGCGTGGCGGTGTGAGTCTGAGCACAGTGAACAGCGACTCGCCCTATCTGGACGGCAACCGCACCAAGGCAGGAGTTAATGTAGGACTGGCAGTAGGCACCAGTCTTTCGAGCTACAGTCCCGTGTACCTGGAGAGCGGTCTGTACTTTGTGCAGAAGGGTGGCGAAAGCAAGCATGGAGGAGAGAAATTCACCTACGGCCTAGACTATCTGGAGATACCCTTGGTATTCAAGTACAAGGCACCTGTTGGCGGTGATGTGACCATAGAGCCATTCCTAGGCGGTTTTGTGTCATGCGGTGTCAGTGGTGAGATTAAGGACTTCCAGCACCGTCAGGCCTACAGCAGTTTCAGCGATGACTACAACGACAATTTCCGTCGTTTCGACGGTGGTCTGCGCATAGGTTGCGGACTCTCGGTAGACATGTTTTACATAGAGGCAGGTTACGACCTGGGTCTGGCCAACGTGGGCAAGGACTACTTCGACGACACCCATACCGGTGCTCTGAACTTGAGCGTAGGTATCAATTTCTGAAAATGCCCGTCATTACGAGACCGAGGCGTACCCCAAAAGGGTGCGTCTCGTTTGTTTTATCCCAAATCGGCGCAATGTTCGATTTGGGATTATGACAAAAATGACAAAAAATAAGGAAAAAGGCAAAAAAAGTAAGAATTTGTTTGAGCATTTACGGCAAAAAGAGTACTTTTGTAACCGATTTGCAAATAAAAATAGGATAAACATGTCAGATCGTCACATAGTAATTGGACATAAGATTAAAGGTATTAGAGAGTCTAAACAACTGAGTGTGAGTGAGATATCCGAGCGTACGGGACTATCCGAAGCTCAGATTAACTCGATAGAAAACGATGAGCATCTGCCCTCGTTGGGGCCGCTGATCAAGGTTGCTCGTGCGCTTGGCGTACGTCTTGGCACCTTCCTCGACGACAACGATGAACTGGGTCCGGTGGTATGCCGTGCCACAGAGCGTGAGGAGAGCATCAGTTTCTCCAACGACAGCACCGACGCCCGCAAACACATGGAGTATTTCTCCCTTGCCAAGGAAAAGGCCGGCAGGCACATGGAGCCGTTTATCATAGACATAAATCCAAACGAGGACAACAGTTACAAGCTGTCTGCCCATGAGGGTGAAGAATTTATCTTTGTGATGAGCGGTGACGTGGAGGTGGTGTACGGCAAAGAGACCTATCACCTGAAAGAGGGCGACAGCATATTCTACGACTCGATAGTAGAGCATCATGTGCATGGTTTCGAAGGCAAGAGTGCCAAGATACTGGCTGTGATTTACGTACCCATTTGACTTTTAGGAGAGAGCCATGATACAGTTATCAGAGCGTACACTGGGCGACTGGCTGGAACACTGGGCAGCCACCACCCCTGACAAGGAATACATCGTTTATTCAGATCGTGACCTGCGGTTCACCTGGAAGGTATTCAACCAGCGTGTTGACAATCTGGCCAAGGGTCTTCTGGCCATAGGTGTGGAGCGTGGCAGTCACGTAGGCATCTGGGCCACCAATGTGCCAGACTGGCTCACCTTCCTCTATGCCACCGCTAAGATAGGTGCAGTGCTGGTGACCGTGAACACGAACTACAAGCAGAGCGAACTGGAGTATCTGTGCGAAGACTCAGACATGCACACCCTGTGTATCACCGACGGCACGTGGGAGTGCGATTATATTGAGATGACCTACAAGATGCTACCAGAACTGCGCACCTCAGAGCGTGGTCACCTTCAAAGCACCCGTTTCCCCCGCATGAAGAACGTGGTGTATATAGGTCAGGAGAAGCACCGCGGCATGTTCAATACCGCTGAACTGCTGTTATTGGGTCGAAACATAAGCGACGACCACCTGAATGAAGTGAAGAGCAAGGTGACCTGTCACGATGTAGTGAACATGCAGTACACATCTGGCACCACAGGATTCCCGAAGGGAGTGATGCTGACCCACTACAACATATCCAACGACGGATACATCACTGGCGAAAACATGCGTTTTACCGCCGATGACAAATTGTGTGTATGCGTGCCCCTTTTCCACTGTTTCGGTGTGGTGCTTGCCACGATGAACTGTCTGACCCACGGTTGCACCCAGGTTATGGTAGAGAAGTTCGACCCCTTGGTGGTTCTGGCCTCGGTTCACCGTGAGCGCTGTACTGCCCTGTATGGTGTGCCCACGATGTTCATAGCCGAGCTCACCCACCCCATGTTTGAGATGTTTGACATGTCGTCGCTACGCACCGGCATCATGGCCGGTTCACTTTGTCCAGTGGAGCTGATGAAGCAGGTGAGCGAGAAGATGTTTATGACCATCACCAGTGTGTACGGTCTGACAGAGAGTTCTCCGGGCATGACCCAGACCACCATAGATGACACCTTTGAGCAGCGTTGCACCACTGTGGGCCGCGACTTCCCCTTTGTAGAAGTGAAGGTGCTGGATCCCGAGACCGGCGAAGAGTGCCCGGTTGGAGTGCAGGGAGAGATGTGCTGCCGTGGCTTCAACGTGATGAAAGGTTACTACAAGAACGAGAAAGCCACTCGCGAGGTGATAGACGAGAACGGTTTTCTGCACTCGGGCGACCTGGGTGTGAAGGATGAAGACGGCTACTATCGCATTACCGGCCGAATCAAGGACATGATAATACGCGGTGGTGAGAACGTGTATCCCCGCGAGATAGAGGAATTCCTTTACCACATGCCAGGCATCAAGGACGTGCAGGTGGCTGCTGTGCCCTCGAAGAAATACGGTGAGCAGGTGGGAGCCTTCATCATATTGCAGGAAGGAGTACACATGGAGGCCGAGGATGTGCGTGATTTCTGCAAGGGCAAGATAGCACGCTACAAGACCCCCAAGTATGTGTTCTTCATAGACGAATTCCCCTTGACCGGCTCAGGTAAGATACAGAAGTTCAAGCTCAAGGAGATGAGCCTGGCTCTCTGTGAGAAGATGGGAATAGAAGTGGTGTAAGTACTATTTCACCGTGGGGTCGATGAGTTCGAGCAGGTAATTGACCGCGCCGTTTACCCCGAATCGCGCCATATTGATGGCCACGTCGTAGTTGCGTGCGTCATACCATTCAGTACCCGTGAACGTCTTTGTATAGAGTTCGCGGGTATAATCGTTGTCTACGATCATGAGTTTGGCATCCTCTGGACTCACCCCGTATTTCTGTACTATGCGCACGATGCGGCTTTCCTGCGAACCGTGTATGAACACCTTGAGAGCGTTGGGATGGTCGCGGAAGATATGGAATGCACATCGTCCGATAATGACGCATGACTCCTGCATGGCTATGCTTCGTATCACCTCTGCCTGAGCCTCGAACACTCGGCGTGAAGTGATGTCAGAATCGCTGATATGATATTCGGTCTGCTGAGAATAGCGGTTGTAGAACTGTGAGAAGTCGTCCCACCAAGAGGGATTTCTGGCTTGGAGTTTCTCAAGCATTTCATCATCGGCGTTGAATCTGTGTGCCACAGCCTGCAGCAGTTGTTTGTCCAGCAGTTTCACACCAAGTTTTTCGGCCAGGGCTGCACCCACCTCATGTCCACCGGTACCGAACTGTCGGTTGATGGTGATAATGAATTTTTCGTTGATATTCATAGCAAGATGTGTTTTTGCGGTTATAGACTGCAACAAATATAGCAAAAATCAATGATATGAGCAAGCAAAAAGAAAGAAAAACCACAAAAAAAGTTTTTTTTGTCTTATGAGTTGTAAAAATAAAAAAAAGGTACTATATTTGCAACTGAATGTGCTTATTTGAATAACCAAAACAATCTGACATATATGAGACTTGACGGACGTCGTGAGAGCGACAATTTTGAAGACCGGCGTGGCATGAGTGGCACAAGCAAGGCCGGCATGGGTATAGGCAGTTTGATATTAGTAGGCCTCATCACCCTTCTCATGGGTGGCAATCCTCTTGAGGTATTGCAGCAGACTGGTGGTCTGGGCAGTCTGGGCAGTGGTGTGCAGGAAGAGCAGTCGAGCGAGCCTCGCGAGTACAGTGCCGAGGAGCAGGCTCAGGTGAAGTTCTGCCGTCAGGTGCTGGCCAGTACAGAGGATGTATGGTCGAAAGTGTTTCAGAAGATGGGCAAGAAGTACACGCCCCCTACCCTTGTGATATTCACCGGTGCTGTGCAGACCAACTGTGGTGGTGCCACTTCGGCAGTTGGTCCGTTTTATTGCAGCGGCGACCAGAAGTTGTATCTAGACCTCTCTTTCTTCCAGCAGATGGAGAACCAGTTGAAGTCTGGTGGTGATTTTGCCCGGGCATACGTGATAGCCCATGAGGTTGGCCATCATGTAGAGAACCTTCTTGGCTCTCTTGGTCGTGCTCACAGCGAGATGCAGGGTTCGAGCAAGGTGAAGGCCAATCAGGTGAGTGTACGTCTTGAGTTACTTGCTGACTACTATGCCGGTGTATGGGCACATTACGAGGACCAGGAGTTTGGTTCGTTGGACGACACCGACATGCGCGAGGCCATCAACTGTGCCCAGCACATTGGCGACGACTATTTGCAGAAGCAGTCTCAGGGCTACAGTCAGCCAGAGAGTTTCACCCACGGCACTGCCGAGCAACGTATGCGCTGGCTGAAGCGTGGTTACCAGACAGGTGACATGAATACCACCACCTTTACGGGCAGTTACGAATCACTGTAAGAAGATATACTGAGCACAGGCATCAGCGCATCGTTCGCCATCGATGCCTGCCGACACTATACCTCCGGCGTATCCGGCTCCTTCGCCACAAGGGAAGAGGCCGGATATGTGTATGTGCTGGAGGCTTTGTTCATCCCTCACTATTCGCACTGGCGAAGAGGTTCGAGTTTCCACGGCGATAAGCGTGGCCTCGTTGGTGAGGAAGCCACGGCTTCGCTGCCCGAAGACAGTAAACGCCTGTTGCAGTCTACGAGTGACGAACTGTGGCATCCAGAAGTGTAGCGGCGAAGAGATGAGTCCCGGCGCATACGAGGATGTAGGCAAGTCGTATGAGAGTCGTCCGTTGACAAAGTCCGCCATTCGTTGCGCGGGAGCTGTCTGCCGTCTATTGCCCTGTATGAAACAGTCGTGCTCCAGCCTTTGTTGGAAGCGCATCATCAGCAGCGGGTCGTCCCGTTCAGCCTCCATATACGTGAGCACATCCTCCGGATGCAATTCCACCACCATGCCGCTGTTAGACCACTGCGTGCCTCGGTTACTTGGGCTCATGCCGTTGACCACAATCTGTCCGTCGTCCGTTGCAGCCGGGATGACGAAGCCACCCGGACACATACAGAATGAGTAAACCCCTCGTCCCTCCACCTGTGTGACGAATGCATACTCGGCTGCAGGCAGGTATCGTCCGCGTCCTTTGGGATTATGATACTGTATTTGGTCGATAAGAGCAGACGGGTGTTCGAGTCTAACCCCTACCGCTATGCCCTTGGGCTGCACTTCAATCTGGTTGGAGTGAAGATATTCGTACACATCACGTGCAGAGTGTCCGGTAGCGAGTATTACCGGTCCGCGCCATTCTCTCTGCGTGCCGTCAGAGAGCGAACGAGTGCGAGCCCCCACCACCTTCTGCTGGTTGATGACAAGCGAAGTCATGAGTGTAGAGAAATGCACCTCTCCTCCCGCCTTCATGATAGTATTTCTCATGTTCTCTATGACCCGTGGCAGGCGGTCGGTACCGATATGTGGGTGAGCATCCGCCATGATGCGTGTATCGGCCCCATGCTGGCAGAAGACAGAGAGAATCTTGTCTACGTTACCTCGTTTTTTAGAGCGTGTATAGAGTTTTCCGTCAGAATAGGCACCAGCCCCACCCTCTCCGAAGCAGTAATTGCTTTGCGGGTTCACCTTCTGCTCTCGAGTAATAGCAGCCAGGTCCAGTTTTCTCTGGTGCACGTCCTTTCCACGTTCCAGCACTATAGGTTTCAGGTGCAGTTCTATGAGACGCAGTGCAGCGAAGAGGCCTGCCGGTCCTGCCCCCACAACTATAACCTGTGGGCAGTGCGACACATCGTGGTAGTCGGTATGCAGGAACTCATCATCATCGGGCTGTTGTGATATATAGACACGCACCGAAAGGTTGACGTAAACGGTGCGTTGTCTGGCATCGATTGATCGTCTGCGAATGCGCAGCGAAGTGATGGTACGTGCGTCTATTTTCAGTTGATCGGCCACCGCTAATCGGAGAGTAGCATCCGATGCTGCCTGATGTGGAAGCAGTCGAAGAGAAACGTCGGTAATCATGTGTTAGAATATCAGTATAAATATGTGCAAAAATACTCAGAAAAACGCAATAAACATAAATATCTCACAAAAGTTTGGCTAAAAAGAAAAATATCCCTACTTTTGCTGCACGAAAGCAAACAACCTATAACTTAAAATACAAAAAACAATGAAAAAGACAATTAAAGCACTTATGGCTGTCGTATTGTTCTGCCTTCCTTTGGCATTTGTAGCATGCGGAAGCGATGATGACGACAATGACGGTCCCAAGACTTGGACTTACAAATGGGAGGTGAAGAACAACGATTTGGATGGCACTACCGAGGAAAAGCAGGCCAGACTGAATGCTGAGAACAAGATAAACGTTCTAATAGCAGCAGCCCTTCAGGCCCAGAGCGGTGTAGTGAACGCCTCGACCCAGACTGCACAATTTGTGAATGAGCTGAGTGAGTCACAGAACGACTCTCGCGTGAAGTCAGCCTGGTATTCAGCCAAGTCAACCTCTGAGTTTATTGCAGCTGCTGCCGACATGGCATCAAATGCCAAGGTTGCTTTCTATCGTAACAGCAAGAAGATACTTGAAGAATCAGTGAACTGATTAATTTATGAGAAAGGCCCCGTGCGGGGCCTTTTTTCTAGGCTATTCTAGCAATTCTAGGCTATCCTAGGTAATGCTAGGAAAAACCTGGTAATCCTAGTGATTCTAAATTTTCTAGAAGAAATTGAAGAAGAAGAAGGCGGCGGCCCATTCTTTTTTTACACCTCTGGCTGAGCCTATTTTCTGACCATAAGAATTGTACACAGAGCCGTCATCTGCTATACGTCCGACATTTTGTCCATATCCGTTTCTTACAGTGCCGTTGCTTTCCACCCTGCCTATGTTGGAACTATAAGAATTGCGTACTGTGCCATCCCTCTCTATAGTGCCCACCCTCTGACTGTAGCCATTGTAAACAGCACCATCGGAGCGTATCTGTCCTATTCTAGAACTGTATGCATTGTACACAGAACCATCGGAGCGTATCTGTCCTACAGAGGAGCCATATCCATTGTAGATGGTCTGAGCCTGTGCAGCTCGAGGTATGGCGAGAGTGACGATAGCAGCAATAGCAGCCAATAATATTTGAAGCTTTTTCATGATACAATATTTTTTTGTTTACTTTGCAAAAATAGATTTTTTGCGTGATTTTTCCAGTGGGGAAATTCCTATTTCAGGGTAGATAATTCCCTATTTATTTGCTTCATTATTAGGCCATTTAACAAAAATTAGCATAGAAATTCAAAAAAATGAACAACCCGTGTATATTTTTTATTTAATTTTGCAATGTTTTTCTTTATAATAAATAGGAAGTCGTTGATTAGCAGACATTTAGATATAGAAGGGTAAAAAGATGAGACAGTTAAAGATTCAGAAAAGTATTACTAATCGTTCGAGTGAAGCACTGGACAAGTATCTTGTAGAGATAGGTCGTGCTCCACTTATCAGCATTGATGAGGAGATAGAACTGGCACAGAAGATTAAGAAAGGCGGTCCCGAAGGTGAACGTGCCAAGGACAAGTTGGTGACAGCCAACCTGCGTTTTGTTGTGTCAGTGGCCAAGCAGTACCAGCATCAGGGTCTGTCGCTCACCGATTTGATAGACGAGGGTAATATCGGACTAATCAAGGCTGCCCAGAAGTTTGACGAGACCCGCGGTTTCAAGTTTATCTCCTATGCCGTATGGTGGATACGTCAGAGCATCCTTCAGGCCATAGCCGAGCAGAGCAGGATAGTGCGTCTGCCGCTGAATCAGGTTGGTTCTTTGAGCAAGATAAACCATGAGATAAATCGTTTTGAGCAGGAGAACCAGCGTCATCCCAGCATTAGTGAGTTGTCGGAGGCTACTAATCTGGATGAGGAGAAGATAGGTCAGAGCATGATGGCCGACGGTCATCACGTGTCGATAGACGCCCCTTTCCAGGATGGTGAGGAGAACTGCATGTTGGATGTGATGCCCAGTGGTGATGACAGTCGTACCGACCGTTACGTGGACCATGAGTCGATGGCTTTAGAATTGAACAGCGTGCTGAATAAGGTATTGAAAGACCGTGAGATAACCATTATCCGCGAGTGTTTCGGCATAGGCTGTCATGAGAAGGGTCTGGAGGAGATAGGCGACCAGTTAGGTCTGACCCGTGAGCGTGTGCGCCAGATACGCGAGAAGAGCATAGCAAAGTTGCGTGACAGCGGCAATGCCAAGATACTGATGAAGTATCTGGGATAA
>OMSQ01000219.1 GCA_900313805.1 uncultured Prevotella sp.
CCCTCCTATATCTCCCAGCTCAGCGCCAGCTCAGTCAGGTCGGCCTTGGTGCGGTGGGCCTTAACATTCACTCCCACCACCACATTATTTATAAAGGGCAGGGCGTAGTGCACGCCTATGCGCTCGTAATAGCGCTTCTCGTTCACACGGGCATCATCTCCCATGTGGCGATACAGATACCACCCCAGGGCCATGTCCAGCCTGAACCGGTGGTAGTACACCGTGTGGCGCCCAGACAGGCCCACCGACCACGGACTGTGAGGACGGGTGCTGCCCGATGCACGGTCGTACTCTTCCACATCGTCGGAATAGCTGCCATAGTCCACATCCAACCCTATGCCGCTCGCCCAGCGACGGGCATACCTGCGCATCAGAGCCACCTGACACATATAGGTGGGGTAGAGGTGAAAGCGAGAGGTGCGGTAGCGGGCTTCGCCTGGAGGGGTGTGAAACTGCGTGCGCTGCCAGTCCTCGTTCAGGGTCTTGCCGCCCATGCCGGCAGTCAGACGTACAAACCAGTAACCGCTGAATGGGGCATGCCAGCTGCCCAGACCATTTATATAGGGGGCGTAGGGCTCATACGACACTCCCAACGTCGGACCCACGCAGTTGGCTCCTTTGTTCGGACGGTTCAAGGCTCCATTGCTCAGATGCCAGTAGTCCACACCGCACATCACGGCCCACTCCCGCGCCACACGGTACTTGGCGTGCACACCGGCACCGAAATACACTAGCCACCTGCTGCCTATCAACTCATTGTCTATGTTGTCTACCTTGGAGTATTTCCTGCGGCTGTAACCCACGCCAAACTCCAGGGTGTAGTCGAACTGCCAGCGACGGCTGCGCAGAAGGGGACGGGCAAACTGTCCGTACACGGCCACGCTGTTGCCCATCCTGGAGTCGTAGTCCACTTCTTCGGCCATGCCCCAGTCAGGGTCAGGACTGCGGTGCATGGTCACTCCGTGGTTTATGCTGTATTTCACGCCGACACCCAGGGTGGGGTAGCCGAAGTCGGCTGCGTAGGCGTCGCTGTCCTCTGGCACTGCGCTGTGCTTCAACACCATGCTCACCGACCCGTTTTTAGTGCCCTTCTGCCACTTCCGCTGATACTCGTCCATCACCACCACTCTCGACGGACTGCCATTAACTTCCAAGCCCCACCGCCGCACACTGTCCACCTGCCCAAACACCGCCAGTGGAAGCAGAAGCAACAGCAATGCAATAACGCCCCTCATCACCCTGAGAGCGGTGGCGGTGGTGACGCGCGCCACCTCATCAACGGTCAGAGAATAAGCTGAGGACAGACGGTCGAGGACATGCCGAACAAAGGCACTCTCATTGCGCTTGCCACGATGAGGCACAGGAGCCATGTAGGGAGAGTCCGTCTCCAACACAATGCGATCTATGGGCACATGAGCAGGAAGCACGGCAGGCAGGTTGCTCTTCTTAAACGTCAGCACACCACCAATGCCGAGCACGAAACCGTCGAAACGCAACAGCTCCGCAGCCTCAAACTCATTTCCCGTAAAACAGTGGAACACGCCGCCACACAACTGACCCTCGTACTTCTTCAGCAGATGCACCAGCTCCTGCTGACCCTTGCGGCAGTGTATCATCAACGGCAGACGGTGGCGAACGGCCAACTGCACCTGACGTTCCAAAGCCTCTATCTGCTCCGAGGCGTAGTCACGACTCCAGTAGTAGTCGATGCCCACCTCGCCGATGGCTATCACCTCGCGGCGCACGGCAGGGTCGTCCAAGAGGGCTTCTATGCGGTCTACCTGCTCACGCCAGTCGTCGCGCACCTCCTCGGGATGCAGACCCACCATGGGATAGCACACTCCAGGATACTTACGGCACACCTCCACCACACGCTCGCTGCTCGCTACGTCGATGGCAGGGATGAAGATGCGCGACACACCGGCCTCGATGGCACGCTGCACCACCTGGTCACGGTCGTCGGCATACTCCTCACCGTCGATATGGGCGTGGGTGTCTATTATCTCGGGCAGCATCAGTACTGGCGTTGCATCATCTCGTTGGTGTAGTCTATCAGATGGCGCTTGCGCTCGTCTGCCACCTCCACCTGGGCCAGGTATTTCTTGCTCTCATCGAAGTGATGACGTATCTTCGCCTGAGCCAGACGGTCAACACCTATATCGTCGTACAACTTGGTGATGGCGGCTATCTTCTCCTGAGGGTCGAAATGCTCCATGCCTGTCCAGCGCTCCAACTCTGCCCGCTGACGCGAGTCGGCGCGGTTGAACGCCTGTATGAGCATGTACGTCTTCTTGTTCGACAGTATGTCGCCGCCTATGGCCTTGCCAAACAACTTCGGGTCGCCATACACGTCGAGGTAGTCGTCCTGCAACTGAAAGGCCAGACCAAACTGTTCGCCAAAACGGTACAGACGGTCGGCATCGGCGGCAGGGGCGTCGGCCAACAGGGCGCCCATCTTCACAGCGCAGGCCAGTAACACGCTGGTCTTCAGACGGATCATCTCAACATACTCCTCCTCGGTCACGTCGGTACGACGCTCAAAGTCCATGTCGTACTGCTGACCCTCGCCTATCTCCAATGCGGTCTCGGTAAACAGCGAGAACACATCCTTCAGATGACGGGCATCGCACTGCTGCATACGCTCGTAGGCCAGAACCAGCATGCTGTCGCCGCTGAGAATGGCGGTGTTGGCATCCCAACGCTTGTGAACGGTCTCATGACCGCGACGCAACTCGGCACGGTCCATCAGGTCGTCGTGCAACAGGGTGTAGTTGTGATAGGTCTCCAATGCGCAGGCGGGAGCAAGGATGCTCTCTGCATCGTCACGGTACAGGTTGTAAGCCAGAAGCATCAGCACCGGACGGATGCGCTTGCCGCCTATCGACAACACGTACTGGATAGGGGCATAAAGAGAGGCCGGACGACGGTTGTAGGTGATATGGTCCAGATAGTCATTTACCGACTTTAGTAATTCGTTGGCTGTAAACATGCTTGTATCTTTATGGTAATGGTTATATCTTGAATACGATGGGCAGGCGGATGAGGGTGCGGCAGGGCACGCCACGGTCCTTGCCGCTCTTCCAGCGGGGCATGGACTGGAGCACACGCAGAGCCTCGCGGTCCAGGGAGGCTTCCACTCCCTGCAGCACCTTCGCATCGCTCACGCTGCCGTCCTTGTTCACCACGAAACTGGTTATCACCTTGCCCTGGATGTTCTTGCTGCGAGCAGTGGCAGGATAGCGCAGGTTGTCGGTCAGCCACTTGATGAAGTTCATCATGCCACCGGGAAACTCGGGGTATTCTTCCACCACTCTAAGCACGGGCTCACCATCATTGGCCAAGTCCACGGGAGGCGGGGCATCTATGTCAATGGGCTTGTCTATGTCCTCCTGCTCAATGTCCTTCTCACCACCCTCTGTCACCGTCACTATCTCCTCGGGCTGCTCGGAAGGCTCGCTGCTCACGTCTTTGCTCACCTCTATGCGCTCCAGACTCTCATGCTGCTCCTCTTGCTGGCGGGGCTGCGGCAACAGCAGGTCGCGTGGGTCAACAGCAGGGGCTGCCTCCATGTCCTGGGCCAGCTCGTCCATCAGTGCCAAGTCCTCCTCGGGGGCTCCGCTGCGGAAGGTCAACTCCAGGCACACCACCACTGCCGACAGCGAGATAATCAGGCCAAGCAGGAACGCATGGCTGCGCTGACGGTCTAGACGGGCATGGGGGGCTTTCTTATCTTCCATAATACTTCAGTGAGGCAATAAACTGACGGGTCTGTGCGTTATCTTCTTGCAAATAGGGTTTATTCGACTGCAAAAGTAACGCAGATATTTCAAAAATAATGTATCTTTGCAGCCAAATTACGTGAAACGGATGAAAAAACTTCTCTTCGCCTGTTCGATGATGGCTTCGGCTATGATGGCTAATGCTCAGGAAAGTCGCACGGAATACAATTTCCTGCGACTGCCGGTCAGCGCACATGCCGCAGCTCTCGGAGGCGACAATATCACGCTCGTCGAGGACGACGCCACGCTCATCTTCTCCAATCCTGCTCTGCTACAGTCGGTAAGCCACCAAAGCATCACTCTCGGATATATGAACTATATGAGGGGGGCAAACACTGCCAGCGCATCATATACGCATGTGGTGAAGGAAAAGGCCACCGTGGCTGTCAGCGCACAGTATATGGACTATGGCAAGATGAAGGAGATGAACGCTGAGGGCATACAGACGGGTGAATTCTCTGCACGCGACATCAATGTGGGGGCTTACCTCAGTTACGACCTCGCCAAAAACCTTGCAGGTGGTATCACAGCCAAATTCATAGCATCCTATATCGGACAGTACAACTCTCTGGCGATGGGGGTAGACCTCGGCATCAACTACTTCGACCCCGAACGCCAGTGGTCGCTCTCGGCTGTGGCGAAAAACCTCGGAGGACAACTCAAGGCCTACGATGACGAGTTTGAACGTATGCCCTTCGACCTGCTCGTGGGTGTGAGCAAACGACTGGTGGGAGCTCCTTTCAGGCTGCATGCCACTCTCTCCGACCTCACTAACTGGGACTACCGCTTCGTCAACCACCTCTCGGCGGGTGTAGACATTCTCCTATCCGACAATATATGGGTGGGTGCAGGATATAACTTCCGACGGGCCGACGAGATGAAAATACAAAGCAACGACGAGGAGAGCTCGCACGGTGCCGGCTTCTCTTTCGGTGCAGGACTAACGCTCGAACGCATCAGACTGCACGTGGGTTATGCCAAATACCATGTATCGTCATCGTCGCTGCTGGTCAACTTCGCCTTCACTCTGTAAAAAAACACTACATACTATGAAAATAAACATTGCTGTCGACGGCTACTCTTCTTGCGGCAAGAGCACCATGGCCAAGGACCTCGCACGCCGCATCGGTTACATATATGTTGACACGGGTGCCATGTACCGCGCTGTCACACTCTTCGCTCTCAGAAACTCACTGATACGCGAAGACGGAACAGTGTGCCTCGATGAGCTCAAAGAGCGCATGACGGAGGTCAGCATACGTTTCGAACAGGATGCCGAGACGGGACGACCTGTCACTTTCCTCAATGACGTGTGCGTGGAGAAGGAAATCAGAGGCATGGAGGTGTCAAGTCACGTGAGCACCATCGCTGCCATTCCCTTCGTCAGGGAGAAGATGGTGGCGGAACAGCAGGCCATGGGCAAGGCCAAGGGTCTGGTGATGGACGGACGCGACATCGGCACGGCGGTATTCCCGGATGCTGAAATGAAGGTCTTTGTCACAGCATCGCCTGAAATCAGGGCGCAGAGACGCTACGATGAACTCACTGCCAAGGGAGAGACTGTGCGATTCGAGGATATACTGGAGAATGTGCAGCAGCGCGACTACCAGGACACGCATCGCGAAGTGCAACCGTTAAGGCAGGCACCGGACGCCATACTCCTCGACAACAGCCACATGACGATAGAGGAACAGACACAATGGCTCCTCGACCTCTATCATAAAATCACTGGTTCACGCTAATATCATCACACTTCCCCTAACCCCCTCTAAGCCGCTCACGACATTCCTCCATCAACCAGGTGGGGGTGGAGGTGGCACCGCAGATGCCAACAGAACGCACGCCGTCTGTCCAGCGCTCGTTTATTTCTGCAGCACTCTCAATGAGATGGCAGTTGCCGTTCACGCGCTGACACTCTCCAAACAGCACCTTGCCATTACTGCTCTTACGCCCGCACACGAAAAGTATCAGGTCGTGACGGGAAGCAAAGGCTCGGATGCGCTGACTGCGTGTGGACACCTGACGACAGATGGTGTCTACGCTGATAAACTCCACACACTCGTCTATGTGCTCACGGATGTACTCCACTATGTGCTCGTATTCATCCACCGACTTGGTGGTCTGGGAATACAGGTAGATGGCACGGGAGAAGTCCAGACGACGCACGTCGTCTATGCTCTCCACCACAATGGCCTCGCCACGGGTCTGACCCACCAGACCCAACACCTCGGCATGACCACTCTTGCCGAATATCACTATCTGAGCACCGGGCTTCTCGGAATAACGCTTGTGGATGCGGCGTTGCAACTGCAACACCACAGGACAGGTGGCGTCTATGATCTCTATGTCGTTCTGACGCGCTATCTCGTATGTCTCGGGCGGCTCGCCATGGGCACGCAACAGCACCTTCGCATGGTGCAGACTGCGCAACTCCTCATGGTTGATGGTGATGAGACCCATGCTGCGTAGACGGTCACACTCCATGCCGTTGTGAACGATGTCGCCCAGACAGTAGAGGGGGGCGCCCTTCGCCAACTCCTCCTCGGCCTTGTGGATGGCGGTGGTCACACCGAAACAGAAACCGCTGCCGCTGTCTATCTCTATGTTATAACTCATCACGCTTGCCCATGGTCAGGAAATAACGGTCCAACAGGTCGCGGGCTGCTGCAAACGAGGTCTTCTCGCCACGAAGCACACGCCGCTCCTCCTCGCCCAGCAACGGCTCTATCTCGCTGTTGTGGTAGAAACTGTTGCGCAGTATCTCGTTGATGCTCTCATACATCCAGTACTTGCTCTGCTCGTTGCGACGGTAGTCGAAATAGCCGTTCTGCTTCACAAAATCAATGTACTGGTAAATCATGTCCCACACCTCTTTCACGCCAGTGCCATAAAAACCGCTGTAGCACAGCACCTTGGGGGTCCAGCCGCTCTCGGGCATGGGGAAGAAGTGAAGGGCGTTGCGGAAATTGGTGGCTGCCATCTGACAGCGGTCCACATTGTTGCCGTCGCACTTGTTTATTACTATGCCGTCGCTTATCTCCATGATGCCGCGCTTAATGCCCTGCAACTCATCGCCAGTGCCTGCCACCTGGATGAGAAGGAAGAAGTCTACCATGGAATGACAGGCGGTCTCGCTCTGACCCACGCCCACGGTCTCTACAAAGATTTTGTCAAAGCCCGCTGCCTCGCACAGTATGATGGTCTCGCGGGTCTTGCGGGCCACACCGCCCAACGAACCGGCGGTGGGCGAAGGACGGATAAACGAGTCGGGACGGACACTCAACTTCTCCATGCGGGTCTTGTCGCCCAATATGCTGCCCTTGGTACGCTCGGAAGAGGGGTCGATGGCAAGGACGGCCAACTTGCCTCCGCTGCGGTCGAGCACATGACAGCCAAACTGGTCTATGCTGGTGCTCTTGCCGGCACCTGGCACTCCGCTGATGCCTATGCGGATGCTGTGCCCACTGTGGGGCAGACAGCGCTCTATCACCTCCTGCGCCTTCTGGTAATGGGTGGGATTGGCACTCTCTACCAACGTCACGGCCTGGCTCAGTACGGTCACGTCGCCACGAAGGATGCCTTCCACCATCTCGTCAACGGACAACTCCCTGCGACGCACGCGCTGACGCTTCAGATAGGGGTTGATAATCGATGGCTGAGCCACACCGCTGTTCACGGTCAGTCCCTTATACTCAGCTGCATTCTCTGGATGTTCCATAAGGCTCTAATCTCTTATTCCACATTCACGTTTATCACTACCTTGGCATTGGTCGGGTCGTTGGTAATCATCAGCACACGAGGCTTCACACGGGCATTGCGCAAACCCTGACGCTCAGCAGTGATGCGGAGACGGGCGGTCTCGCCAGGACGCAGGTACTGACTGCTCAAATCAACCTTCAAACCAGTGGTGAACATCTGAAGGGAACGAATCTCCAAAGGCATCTTGCCTATGTTCTCTATCTCCACCACACCCTTCTTTTTCTTCTTCTTCTCGAAACTGCCCAAATCCAGGTTGTAGGTAGACACCTGTATCTGAGGAGCATTCGCCAACTCGTTGTCGGTAAGATGGGTGAAGTCGGGCAACAGCACTGACGACACTTCGATTTCCTTGTCGCTGCTGATGCGGTCGCCTATAAAGGTGCCAAGGTAGATGGAGGTCTGAGTCAGACCGAAGTCACGCAACTCGGATGACTCCAACGACAGACGGGCCACGCAAGACTTGCCCGGGGCGACGGTACTCGGCGACACGTCGGCCTTCAGGTAAGAGGGCAGGTGCATGAACACGGGGGTCACGGTCTCACTCGAACTGTTCAGGATATGTATCTCCTTCACAGGACGCTCACCACGGTTCACATCGTCAAACTCCACGGCATTGCAGTCGGTCTTCAACTTTCCTACCACAAAGTCGTAGTCTCCGTGGAAACCGCGACGCTCGGCTACTACAACACCACGAAGGGTGAGCATCACTGGACGGTCGCTGTCGCTCGTGTACACGTCCACGTACTTCTCGAAGTGACCCAACTGACGGGCATCGTACACTGCACTCACCACAAAGGGCTTGCCATGGGTGATGGCACCCTGGGGGTAGTTCACCGTGGTGCAGCCGCAGCTGGTCTTTATGTCCTTGATGTTGACGGGAGTGCTTCCCTCGTTCATCAGTTCAAACTGAACGGTCACTGGCTCGTTGTATATCACCTGACCGCAGTCTATCACTTCGTTTGTGATGCTCACCTGAGCCAGTGCCAGTGTGCTCACTGCACTCAAAACACCGCTCAGCATTTGTCGTAGTGTCATAAATTAATGTTTTTTTATTTCTTATTTCACTTCTATCCGCATGCCACCGCTCCGACCGGCAAACTCGGGAGAGTAGGCGCACTGGGCTTCGCAGGTGCCCACCTGATAGTTGCCGGCACGGTCTATGTAGTACTCGGTCTCTATCACATGACGGCCCTTGCCCAGACGGTCGAAGAAATACTCGGTCTTGCGGTCTCGAGGTGCCACATAGCAGCCACGACGGTAACCGCTGTATTGCTCAACGGGTTCCATGCAGGCGGCACGGTGGTCGATTACCTGCACGAAGTCGTAGTCGCGGTCGCACTCTATGGTGATGCGCACACGCACCTTGTCGCCCACAGCATGACTGTCGCCCAACACCTCACGCGTCACGCTGATGCCGGTGCTGCTCGACTCTATCTTGTCAATGTCCTGGGTGAACTGGGCATAGACGGCGCCCCATGAGGTGCCTTCGCCTTGCTTCTCTATCCGAACCTCGCGCACTCCCTCGCCGCTCATGCGCTCCTTGGTGTAGCCTATCAGGGCGGTGCTGCCGCCTTCTATCTTCCTGCCGTCAACAGTGATTTCTGAAGGTGCTGCCACGAAGGCGTCCAGATGGTTGAGCACAAAGGCATAAACGGCCTCGGCACTCGTCAGGTTGGTGCTCCACATCGTGGTGCGCTTCTCCTGCAACAGCCAGCGCTGAAGCTCGCTGATGGTCTGCTGGTCGTCGGGGGTGATACGCGTCATGGCCTCGATGGCTGCCACCTGAGAGGGGATGCGGTAGTCCTGCCAGGTGTACTGGGCCTTGTGGGTGTTGAAGAAACGACCCTTCTCCTCGGTCATCACGGTATATTCGCGGATGCTCTTCACAAACTTCTGAGCCTCTTTCTCCTGACCGTTCAGAAGGAAGATGGTGCCTATGTTCGCCTTGCCGTAGATGGTAAGGCCCTTAGACGACTTACTCAGCAACTTCAGCAGGTAGTCGCGGTCGGCCACCATGTTGGCAGGCCACTTGCCTTCGTTGTACATGCTCAGGGTATAGAGCAGGTCGCAGGTCCAGTCGCTCACGCCTGGCTCAGTCTTGTTCTCCTTGCTCCACTTCTTCATCTCTTTTACTCTCCTTGACAGGGTACTGTACATGGCGGGTGCCGCCTTGTCCAGCATCTCGGTGGTACGACTGTCCTCAGCTGTCATGTGGCGGGAACGGACGAGCAACTTGCACACGGCAGAGGTCACATACTCGCTGCCCAGCATGCCAGGCCACCAGGTGAACAGGCCATCGCCCTGCTGAAGGGCACGCAACTTTTCGATGATGTCCCTCTCACGGCTGGTCTGCTTCTGGGTGTCGAAGAAGTCTATCAGTGCGTGACGCCTGTTGCTCTCGCTCAGCGCACGCGATACCCACGGGGTCTCGTCCAATACCACGCTCTTCACATCCTGGTTCTTCTCCAGATTGCTCTTCAGGGTGGTGTCGCCATCCTTGTTGCCCTCTTCTTCGGAGAGCCAGGCCTCGCAGGCGGCCTTCATGCCGGGCACCTGCTTCGAAATCTTCTTGCCTATGGCATTCACGAAATAGGCCACGGCCTGAGTGATGGCGCAGTCGTCACCGTTGGTGGCCAACTGAGGCATAGCCTGTACTACCAGCCATGCGGGGTTGTTGGTGTACTCCACGGTCAACTGCTGATGGCCGGTGCCGGCGGGGAACAGGCTCTGCACGTCAATGGTCTCCACTCCGGCATGGTGCATGGTCACCGACTGGGTGTTGAGTACCTCCTGTACTGAGGGCAGGATGGGCAGGTAGTGCTGCTCGCCGTCGCTGTAACCCTTGCCTGTGGCTACTATGCGGCAGATGAGCAGACTCCGGTCACCGGTGGGACAGTAGTTGAAGGTGGCATGGGTGGTGCTGCCCTTGGCCACGCTGAACGACTCTTCGGCGCGGTACACTTCCTTCTCTGTCTCGGGGTCGAGCAGGGTGAGCACGCACTTGCCGCTCACGTCCTTCTCGGCGGTATTCACTATACGGGTGGTGATCTGAGCAGCATCGCCCTCGCGAATGAAGCGGGGCATGTTGGGCATCACCATCACCTCTTTCTTGGCTACGGCCTCGGCACGCAGTACCTGGTGGTTCAGCTCCTTGTCATGGGCCAGACCCATGAACTGCCAGGTGGTCACGCAGTCGGGCAGACGGAAACGCATCTGAACCTCACCCTTGCTGTTGGTGGTCAGGGCGGGCATGAAGAAGGCGGTCTCGTCCATGTTCTCGCGCACCTGCACATTGTCGCCGTTCTTGCTCTTGCCACTCTTGCCAGTCTCGTCCTCGCCTTCGGCACGGGTGGTCTCCCTTTTGGCCATCATGGCATCCACCATGGGGGCTTCCTCTGCAAACGCTGCAGCACTCGAATCGAGACGTGCTCCAG
>OMSQ01000217.1 GCA_900313805.1 uncultured Prevotella sp.
CTACGATGGCAAGCGCGGCACATGGCGCTGGCAGCGTCCCAACCTGTTTTGCACCACCGAGGATCTGTTCACCCACACCATAGTGGTACCCTACCTGATGTCCATGCTCGAGAATGCCGGAGCCATAGTGTTCTCGCCCCGTGAGCGCGACTGGCAGCGTCGCGAGGTGATAGTAGACAACGATGGAGCCAGCGGCGTAGATTATACCGAGGTGGGCTCATGGAATGACATAGACGGAGGTTTTGCCCGTCACGACGGTACATACCGCGACGGAGAGAACCCCTTCAGAGCCGGCACGGCGCGTATGACCAGAGCCACCCGTAGCCGTGATGCAATGGTGAGTTACCAGCCCCGCCTCACCGCGCCGGGCAAGTATGCCGTGTACGTGAGTTACAAGACCGTGGAGGGCAGCGTGGACGATGCCGAATACATCGTGGTGCACCAGGGGCGCCAGACCCACTTCCATGTGAACCAGCGCATGGGTGGCGGCACCTGGGTGTATCTGGGCACGTTCGACTTTGATGCCGGCAGCAGCGAGGCCAACCGCGTGGTGCTGAGCAGCAAGAGCAGCACCCACGGTGTGGTGACCGCCGATGCCGTGCGCTTCGGTGGCGGCATGGGCAACATACAGCGTGGCGGCAGCACTAGTCGCATGCCGCGCGCCCTGGAAGGAGCTCGCTACTACGCACAATGGGCAGGTGCCCCATACAGTGTGTATGGCCAGAAGGAGGGCAAGGATGATTATAGCGATGATATCAACACCCGCTCGCTCTTCAGCAACTGGGTGGGCGGCGGCAGCGTGTTCATACCCAACAAGAGCGGACTGGGAGTGCCCATAGAACTGGAACTGGCCGTTCACAGCGATGCCGGCTTTGACCGCACTGGGGGCAACAACCTGATAGGCACGCTGAGCATCTGCACCACAGAGGCCAACGACGGCAAGTTGGACGCCGGCATATCTCGTCTGGCCTCGCGCGACCTGGCCGATGCCCTGCTCGACGGAGTGTATCGCGACGTGCAGTACCGATTCAAGAACTGGCGCAAGCGAGTGATGTACGACCGCGGCTATTCAGAGAGCAAGCACCCTGCCGTGCCCTCGTCGATACTTGAGACCCTCTCGCACCAGAACTTCGGTGACATGAGATACGGATTGGACCCCAACTTCCGTTTCACCATGGCCCGTTCCATATACAAGACCATTCTGCGGTTTGTGAACGACATGCACGACCGCCCGTTTGTGGTACAACCCCTGCAGCCCAACCATTTCCAGGTGGAGTTCACTTCCAAGAACAAGGTGAAACTGAGTTGGGAGGGTGTGCGCGACCCGCAGGAGTCATCTGCCACCCCCACCGGTTACAATCTGTACTGTGCCATGGGCGACCGCGGTTGGGACAACGGCACCCATGTGAAACACAACCAGTGTCAGATGGAACTGGAGCCCGGCGTGCTGTATCACTTCCGCGTGACTGCCACCAACCAAGGCGGCGAGAGTTTCCCCACAGAGGTGCTATCGGCCTGCTATCAGCCCGGTGCCACCCACACCGTGCTCGTAGTGAACGGTTTTCACCGTCTCTCAGGACCAGCCATCATCGACACCGGCGACCGCAAGGGTTTCGACCTGGACGCCGACCCTGGAGTGACCCGCGGCATCATGGCAAGTTGGACAGGCAAACAGACCGTGTTTGACAATGCCCAGCGCGGCAAGGAAGGTCCCGGTGCACTGGGCTACAGCGGCGATGAGTTGCTAGGTCGTTTCTATGCCAGCAACACCTTCGACTACGTGCGCACACATGCCGAAGCCATACATAGCGCCAGAAGATACAACATAGTGAGTTGTGCAAGTGAGGCTGTGGAAAGCGGCAAAGTGCGACTGGAGCGCTACGACTGTGTAGACCTGCTACTGGGTCTGGAGAAGAACGACGGTCACTCTCTGGTGATGTACAAATCGTTCAGCAACACCATGCAGCAGCGTCTGCAGCACTACATGCGTCAGAAGGGTTCGTTGATGGTGAGCGGTTCGTATATAGGAGCCGACATGACTGAGACCGCCGAACAGCGTTTCCTCCAACAAGTGCTGAAAGTGCGCTACGGCGGCAGTGACCGCCAGAACGCCGACCCCTCGGTGACCGGTCTGGGCAGCACGTTCAGTATCTATAAAAGATTGAACGAAGACCACTATGCCGCCCATGCTCCCGACATACTCCAGGCTGCCGACGGTGCCATCTGCGCCATGCTTTACAGCGACCGTCACAGTGCCGCCGTGGCCAGCAGCAGCGGCGATACCCGCACCTTTGTCATGGGCTTCCCCTTCGAGTGCATCACACAAGACCAGGACCGTGGCCACCTGATGCGCGGTATAATGAACTATCTGCTTCAGGGCAAGCGGCGCAAGAAATAAAGTAAAACCATATAAACACACATATCATGCATAAGATACAGGCCAATGCCTCGGGCACTCGCAGCATAGAAGTGAGCGACAAGCATTTAGAGACCATACACCGCTACCAGCTGTTGAGCCATCTGGTGGACAGCAACGGTATAATAGACGAGGGAGTGGTGGACCGACTGAAGCTAAACGTGCGCTCGCTTTTAAGCGGCGAGGGCGGTCAGGACAAGGATTTGCTCGACCTCTGTCTGGACGTGGTGTACAACAGCAACATGAAAGCCACGGCACTGAGTCATCTGCTGACTCTCTATGCCGGGTGGCAGAAAGAGGCAGAGAAAAAGACTGACGAAGGCGAACCCGCTAAGGACGCCGAGGCGGAATAATAGCCGATGGCAGCCACAGGCGGAAAGAAGCTCAGCGACTGGTTGCCCACCACCAAGAAGGAGATGGCACTGCGCGGATGGGAGGAGGTGGATGTTATCCTCTTCTCCGGTGATGCATACGTGGACCATCCTTCTTTTGGCGTGGCTGTGGTGGGCCGCACCCTGGAGCATGAGGGTCTGCGTGTGGCCATAGTGCCCCAGCCCGACTGGCACGGCGATTTCCGCGACTTCAAGAAGCTGGGTCGTCCGCGTCTGTTTTTCGGTATCTCGCCCGGTTGCATGGACTCCATGGTCAACAAGTACACCGCCAACCGTCGTCTGCGTTCAGAGGATGCCTACAGTCCCGATGGCCGTCACGACTGCCGTCCCGAGTACCCCACTATAGTCTACACCCAGATACTGAAGCGTTTGTGGCCCGACGTACCTGTAGTTCTGGGCGGCATAGAAGCCTCGATGCGCCGTCTCACCCATTACGACTACTGGCAAGACCGCCTGCTTCCAAGCATACTTCACAGCAGCGGAGCCGACATGCTGATATACGGCATGGGCGAGAAACCGCTGCGCGAGCTATGTGCCCGTCTGCGCGGCGGAGAGCGAGTGACCGACATACGCGACCTGCCTCAGACTGCCGTGCTGTGCCGCCGCGAGGAGATACCCGGCGGCATTAGCGACGACGACATAGTACTCAACAGCCATGAGCGTTGCCTGGCCGACAAGCGTGCCGAGGCAGAGAACTACCGACATATAGAGGAGGAGTCGAACAAATGGCATGCCCAGCGGCTGCTGCAGAGCACAGGTGATATCTGGACAGTGGTGAACCCGCCCTACCCTCCACTGAGCACCGCCGAGTTGGATGCCACCTACGACCTGCCCTACACCCGCACCCCCCATCCCAAATACCGCGGCAAGCGCATACCCGCCTACGAGATGATACGCCACAGCATCTGCATGCACAGAGGCTGCTTCGGAGGCTGCGCCTTCTGCACCATCAGTGCCCATCAAGGCAAGTTCATCGTATGCCGGAGCAAGGAGAGCATCATGCGCGAGGTGGAGGCTGTGACACAGATGGAGGACTTCAAGGGAAACATCAGCGATTTGGGCGGACCGTCTGCCAACATGTACGGCATGGGAGGCAAGAACACGAAGATTTGCGAGCGCTGCAAGCGCCCCTCGTGCATACACCCGCAGGTATGCAAGAACCTGAATACCGACCACAGCCGTCTGACCGACATTTACCGCACCGTGGACCGCCACGAGGGTGTGAAGCGCTGCTTTGTGGGCAGTGGCGTGCGCTACGACCTGATACTGCACCGCAGCGACGACGAGCGGGTGAACAGGGCGGCACGCGAATACGCCGAGCAACTCATCACCCGCCATGTGAGCGGACGGTTAAAGGTTGCACCAGAGCATACCGCCGATGCAGTGCTCATGCTCATGCGCAAGCCCTCGTTTAAGTTGTTTGATGAGTTTAAGCGGTTGTTTGAGCGCATCAACGAGAGCAGGCACCTGCGCCAGCAGATCATACCTTATTTCATCAGCAGCCATCCAGGTTGCCGTGCCGAGGACATGGCAGAGTTGGCAGTGCGCACCAAGGAGCTGGACTTCCATCTGGAGCAGGTGCAGGACTTCACCCCCACCCCGATGACTATAAGCACAGAAATGTGGTATACCGGCTATGACCCCTATACCCTGCAGCCCGTGTTCAGCGCGAAGAATCAGCGCGACAAGCTGGAGCAGCGCATGTTCTTCTTCTGGTACAAGCCCGAAGAGCGGCGTAATATCATCCAGACCCTGCAGCGCATAGGACGGCAGGACCTCATCTCCCGCCTCTATCCGCCACAGGGCAGAAGCGACTCATACCCGACACGCGCTGCCGGCACAAGATGGCAGAGGCGCGATGAAGGGCAGCGTGGTAAGGACAAGAGGAGAGACAGGAGGAGATAGGCTTCATGCCCAGGGGTCCTGGGCTGCCGGTGTGCGGATGTCGCTGAGGAAAAAGATTTCCCAGATGAACCACTGTCCGGTGGATGGCTTCTTGCGCAGCGAGACTTGTCGCAGACTGTCGGCACCAGCCGAGCGCAGGTGAAGCGTAGCCATGTTCTCGTTGTCGTAAGAATAAGGATTGGTGCTGACATCGATAGCAAACGGCAGCGACGGCGTGTAGTTGTTCTGCACAGTAGCACCGTGGAAGAAAGAGTAAGTCTTGTACTGCTTTCCAGCCAGTCGGTCGCGGAGGAACTGCTGGTCCATGGGTGACAGCGGTCGCGGACCTCTCAAAAAGTTAAGCATCTCGATAGTGGCATTACGGTCGTTCTCCCAGTTGCAGAGCACCGCCACGCACAACGCAGCCACCTCAAACTCATCCTTTAGTTGCGCCCCAGGCAGAGCCATCAGTTCGTTGATATTTCGAGGAATATAGGGCAGAGTGATGGTTTTAGAGGTGTTGCCCTTGACACCGAGGAAGTCGAATAATCCCATGAGAGTATAGATATTATAGATTGTGATTAAGGCACGATGAAATGCAACACTTCCTGTTCCACGCACACGCGGAAGGGTCCGACAGGAGTATTCATCAATCGTCCGTCGATGCCGATGCTTGCCCTTTCAGCTTTTTGCACAATGATTTCTCGAGTGCGATATGGATGCACACTCTTGTGATTGAGAATTTTGCCGCTATATAGCAGATACAGTCCCTCGAAGAGTTGAGTCATCTGCGGATGATATACCACCGACACGTCGAGCAGTCCGTTGTATGGCACAGCACTTGGAGTGAAGCCATATCCCGAAGCATTGCCTATGCACACCGTCATAACCTTGCGTCGCACCTCATCTGCATTTATATTGAGGTGCATCTTATATTCTAGTCTTTGGAAAATCATGAGCAGGGTGGATGGGATATAAGAGAGAGTTTTCGAGCCGATGATACTACGGGTTTTCCTTCTCATATTCATGACAGATGCCACCAGTCCGATGGTGAGACTATTGAGGAAATAGCGGTGGCAGCGTTCGCCTTTCTTGTTTGTATAGCGTATGCACCCCAAGTCAATCTTTCGTGTGTTCCCTTTTCTCAGGCAAGCGATAGTTTGTTCTATTTCACTCTCCTGATAATCCCAGAAGTGTGCGAAGTCGTTGAATCTGCCGTTTGGTATGACGCCCAGTCTGATTTTTTCCCTATCCTCCTTGGGCACCATCATGATGGCGTTGGCAGCATCGTTGAGAGCAGAGTCGCCTCCTACGATGACGATAGTGTTGTATCCGTTGTCGACCATCATTTTGACCAGTCGTCCCACACCAGAAGATTTTTCGCTCTGCACGAAGTCGTATTCCACATTCTGTTCCTTGAGGCATCGTTCTATGCGTTGCCATCTTTTTTGTGGTCTGAGAGTTCCAGTCTTTGGGCAGTAGATGATGGCCCAGGTATTTGATTTAGCAGTCATAATCTTGGTATTCAGTTGTCAGTGGTTATATTCAGTATTTGTGTTAAGATATCGTCGAGAGGTTGCATGGCGTTTACCCAGTGAATATATATTCCTCGGCGCTCCATGCCCCTAAACCAGGTCATCTGTCGTTTGGCAAACTGGTGAATGGCGATTTCGAGTTTGCTGTACATCTCTTCGTAGGAACATTGTCCGATGACATACTGTGTGACGTATTTGTATTCCAGTCCGTAGTACATCAGGTCTTCAGCTTTCACCCCGCTTTGGATGATATTTCTTATCTCGTCGACCATCCCCTCATCGAGGCGTTTTCTCAGTCGTTCAGAGATACGTTGCCTGCGCACCTCTCGTGGTATGTCGAGTCCGACGATCACAGATGGTATCTGCGGGAACGAACGTATGGGAGCCCCCTGTCGTAGTTGGTAGTCAGCTATTTCGATGGCTCTTATTGCTCTCTGTGCCGTATCCACGTCGGTGGTATTGTGCATATTCTCACCCAGTTGTTCCTTCATCTCGGCGAGCATGGCAGTGAGTTGTGAGAGCGAGAGCGGTTCGAGTTGTTTCCTGAGTTCAGGGTTTTGCGGCACCTCGGAGAGTTGATATCCTCTCACCACTGCCTCGATATAGAGTCCCGTCCCTCCGCACATCACCACCTTGTGCTGGCGTGCTATGATGTCTTGATATGCAGTGAGGAAGTCGCGCTGATATTCGAAGAGGTTGTATTTTTCTCCGGGCTCACAAACATCGATAAGGTGGTATGGCACTTGTATGCCGTCGACGTTATACTCGTCCAGGTCTTTGCCCGTGCCTATGTCCATGCGTCTGTACACCTGTCTGCTGTCGGCGCTTATTATTTCCGCTCCGATACGTGCAGCGAGGTGTGTTGCCACATTGGTTTTGCCACAGGCAGTAGGTCCGAGTATCACTATCATGTGGCAAAAGTAAGAAAAAAAAGCCGCTCTGCAAAGCAGAACGGCCTCTTTTTTCTTTTCTCTGTAGGAGCGGGATTATCCGTTCACCTTCTTCATGTGAGCGATGAGTTCGAGCACCTTGTTAGAGTAACCGATCTCATTGTCATACCAAGACACCACCTTCACGAAAGTATCGGTGAGATACACACCTGCGTTGGCGTCGAAGATAGAAGTGCGGGGATCTCCGAGGAAGTCAGAAGAAACCACAGCATCCTCAGTGTAACCGAGTACGCCCTTGAGTTCGCCTTCAGCAGCTTCCTTCATGGCAGCGCAGATAGCCTCTTTGGTAGCGGGCTTAGCGAGGTTGACGGTGAGGTCAACAACCGACACGTCGAGAGTGGGCACGCGCATAGAGATACCGGTGAGTTTGCCATTGAGTTCAGGGATAACCTTACCTACAGCCTTAGCAGCACCTGTAGAAGAGGGGATGATGTTGCCAGAGGCAGCACGTCCACCGCGCCAGTCCTTCATAGAGGGACCGTCTACAGTCTTCTGAGTAGCGGTAGTAGAGTGTACGGTAGTCATCAGACCGTTTACGATACCGAACTTGTCGTTGAGCACCTTAGCGATGGGAGCGAGACAGTTGGTGGTGCAAGAAGCGTTGGACACGAACTGTGTTCCCTTCTCGTACTTGTCGAAGTTAACGCCGCAAACGAACATGGGAGTAGCGTCCTTTGAGGGAGCAGACATCACCACATACTTTGCACCAGCGTCGATGTGAGCCTGAGCCTTCTCCTGGGTGAGGAACAGACCAGTAGACTCAACCACATACTCAGCTTCTACCTCGTTCCACTTCAGGTCAGCGGGGTTACGCTCAGCGGTAACGCGGATCTCTTTACCATTGACGATGAGCTTGCTGTTTTCTACGTCAGCCTCGATGGTGCCTTCGAAAGCGCCATGCATGGTGTCATACTTCAGCATGTAAGCCAGATAGTCTACGGGGCAGAGGTCGTTGATACCTACCACCTGGATGTCATCGCGTGTCTGAGCAGCGCGGAATACGAAACGGCCGATACGACCGAAACCGTTAATACCAATCTTAATCATTTGTTGTTATTAATAAATTAAAGGGTTAAACTATTCCGTTTTTTAAATTTAAAGGTTAAACAATTCACATAATTATTATAGCGCCCCGCATGTGAGCCAAAAAAAAGCTGTACGAATGCGAAACTTTTCCTCTTTACGCGTGCAAAGTTAGAAAAAAATATTTATTTTTGCAACCGAAAAAGCGATATTCATTTCTTAAAATAATATAAAAAAAAGAAAACTATGGGATTTATCAAAGAGTTTAAAGAATTTGCCATGAAAGGCAATGTTCTCGACATGGCTGTTGGTGTGATCATAGGCGGTGCCTTTGGCAAGATAGTATCATCGTTAGTAGACGATGTACTGATGCCGTTGGTAGGTAAGATCACAGGCGGAATAGACTTCACGAAGTTGTCTCTCACCCTGGGTGAAGGAGACAATGCTGCCACTTTGAACTACGGCATGTTCATCCAGAACGTGGTAGACTTCCTCATTGTGGCATTCTGCATATTCCTCATGCTCAAGGCTATCAACAAGTTTAACAAGAAGAAGGAAGAAGAGCCTGCCGCTGCTCCCGAGCCCACAAACGAGGAGAAGTTGCTCACTGAGATACGTGACCTGCTGAAAAAGAAATAACATTCAAGCACGCTATACTTTAAAACATTAACTGCTCCCTGCGGCTCAGTGGATGAGCGAGCAGGGAGTTTTTTATTTTTTTTACGACATGGCAGAAAAGATAATAAAGGCGCTGGTATGGCTGATTGCGCCGGTGATGCTATTAGTGCTGTTTCTGGTACTGGCTGATTATGAGCACCATCCCACCATGTGGATATCTGTGGCGATGGTGATAGTGAGTTACCTTCTGATAATGCTGGCCACATATTCCGACAAGGAGCGTGCCGGAGTGTTGAACATGACCACCATAGCAGTGGCCACCATCAATTTCGTATTGGAACTGACAGTGGCCATATTGTTTATACTGTTCTGGCCCGACCGTGGAACGGCGGCCTTTGTGATACATTTCATACTGCTCTGTCCTACCCTGTTGGTGATGGGCCTCAGCTATCTGGCCAACAAGAACACCCGCAGGCACTTGGAAGAGCAGGCTAACGGTAGAGGTCCATTGAGTAGGTGACAGCTCCGTTTGAGCAATAGCCTGAAAGCGAGTTGCCACCAGAAGAGGATGCGTTGAACGACCAGTTTTGCTTCAGTCCAGTACTTCTGAGCGAGAGCGAGCCAGTGTCGTAATATCCCGTCACGCGCCAGGTGACGCCCTGGGTGTAATTGGTAAATGTGCCAGTATAATATCCATCACTGCTGGTGCGGTCGAGTGAGAACCTCACATCATCGCCGTTCAGGGTGCCACTGAGAGCCACATAAGCCGGTGACACACTGCGTGACTCCACTCGTTGCACAGGAGCAGAACTGACGGTATTTACCTCAGAGACATTGACAGGTTCTTCCACCACTTCCACCTTTTTAGCAGACTGGGAGGTCGTCTTCTCGACAGCGGGAGTAGCCGTCTGACTATTTGTTTTCGTCTCAGTAGTAGTAGCTGGTGCTGTCGTCACTACTGGGGCGGGAGCTTTTTTCTTGTTGAGGGTATCATAGAGCAGATATCCACCTCCACCCAGCACGGCGGCTGCCAGCACGCCAACGAGCGCCCACAGAGGAGCATTGCTACGGCGGCGTGGAGCGGGAGTGTATGGCTGTTGCTGAGGCTGTTGACTATAGTACTGCTGCTGGCCGTAGGGTTGTTGCTGCGGTTGCATTCGCGTAGCATCGTCGGCGAAAGAGAGACGTGTGCCACATACGGGACAGAATTCAACGTTATTGGGAACGTTTGAAGAACATCTAGGACATTTCATAGCTGTCAATACATTAATTGTGAAACCGTGTAAAAATTTGCCAAAACCTCTGTAACAGCAAGGTTTGCAGCCACAAAATTATTAAAAAATATTTATAGCTGTTACATTTTGGAGAAAAAAAATGTAAATTTGCTTCGCAAATGCTTTACGCACATACAGCTTACTATCACAACAACCACTATGAGCCAGCCGTCACGACAGTATATCCCTATCATCCCTCCACAAGAGGGCATACTGCTGCCATGGTTGCGCAGTGCCGACCATGCCAACATGAACCTGCCTGCTGTGGTCACGTTGCCACTGAGCATTGACGGTGACCGACTGACCGAAGCCGTGCGACAGGTAGTAGGCATGCGCATGGCACTGAAGATGAACTTCACGAGGCTGCCCGACGGCGAAGTGGTGATGCATCCCGTGTCAGCGCCCCAGGTGCGTCACAGGCAAGTGAAGGAAGAAGATATAGACAGAGAGATAAGAGAGTTTATCCGTCCCTTCCACCCCTTTTCCTCCGAACCTCTCAGCAGGTTTGAAGTGCTGACCACCCATAGTCATCACTACCTGCTCTTAGACTGCCACCACAGTATAGCCGACGGTTACACCCTCTCAGCCCAACTGATGCAGGAAGACGTGCCGCGCGCATACGCGGGCGAGCCGTTGCGTGAAGAGACAGCCGGCATGAAGGCCGCGTCAGATTACTACCTTCACTCGGTGCAAACAGAAGAGTACCACCAGTCGAAGGAATACTACCGCACCCTGCTGACTGGCAGAGAGTTCACTCGTCTGACCACTATGCCCCATGATGCATGGGGCCGTTGGCACAAGGCCAGCGAATACATGGATCGCCAGGAGATCGAGGAATGGTGTGCCAGCCACGAAGTCACCCCCCATCAGTTGTTCATGGCAGCGTGGAGTCTGACCCTCTCGCGCTGGAGCGGCGAAGACGAAGTTCTCTTTTTCACCCTGCATCACGGTCGTCGTCGCCAGTGGCGTTACAGTTACGGCATGTTTGTAGACAGTCTGCCGATCAGCGCCCGCTGTCCCTCCGAGATGACAGTGCGAGATCTTCTCCATGAGATGCGCACCGCCATGCGCACCGCCATGCGCCACAGTGCATACCCCTTCACCCACCTGTGCCGCGACCTGAACATGGAACCCGCCACCACCTTTGCCTATCAGAGCGATAACGTAAGCGAAGAGATAAACATTGACGGTAAGACAGTACAGTGCACTCAGTATCATTCCTCAGACAGCAACAGCGACGTGAGTTGCGTGGTGTACGTACGCCACAGTGAGTTTGAGATACGCATGGAGGTGAGCGACAAATTCCTAGATGCCATGCAACTGCGCTCCCTGGCCCGCAGTGTGGCACATGTAGTACGGCAACTCATGAGCGAAAGCGACGCCCCCTTGTCAGCCCTCTCACTCACCGATACAGGAGAACAGCGACAGATAGTTGCCCAGGGCCGCGGCAAGCGCCAGGACTACGACCGGCACGACACATGGGTGAGAATATGGCTGAGGCAGAGCGTCGCAACACCCGGGCACACTGCAGTGACAGACAGCAAAGGGCACATCACCTACATGGAGTTAAATCGACATTCGGCCCAAGTGGCGGAGCTACTTCTGTCCACAGGCCGCACCACAGGCAACGTGGTGCTGGCTGTGGAGCGGAACAGCCATCTGCTGGTAGGCATGACAGCCATCATGCGCAGCGGCATGACCATGGTGCCCGTAGATGCAGAAAGTCCTGAGCAACATATAAAAGGCATAGTGAGCGACTGCCGGGCACATACCGTGCTGACCACCCGCAGTGCTGTGTCCACATACCACTGGCACCCAGAGCAGTGGGCTGCCGACCATGTGATATACATAGACGACCCTGGCGAAAGAGAAGCCGACAACAGCCTCGACCGTTCCAAGCCTCATGGCATGGCATATATACTATACACCTCTGGCAGCACTGGCCGGCCCAAAGGAGTGATGATATCCCACAGCGCCCTTTGCTCCTTCGTGCATTTCATAGTGTCGCAGTGGCAGTTGTCTGCCGACAGCCGTATCTCTTGCCAGGCCTCGGTAGCCTTCGATGCCTCGTTAGAAGACCTGCTGCCAGTGCTCACTGTTGGTGGCAGTGTGGTGGTGGCCGATGAGCAGACACGGCGCGACCTGCCTCAGCTCATAGACCTGTTGCAGCGCCATGGTGTGACCGGAGGCTGCTACACCCCTCAGGTGGGACTGATGCTGAGCGAGCACCATCTGCCGCTCAGATATCTGTGTCTGGGTGGCGACAGACTGAATAGGATGCCGCAGGTGAACTACAGAGTGATGAACACGTACGGCCCCACGGAATGCACCGTGGATGCCACATGGTATGAATGGGACGGAGCGAGCGGCACCACCCCACCCTGTCCTGTGCCCATAGGCCGGCCCCTGCCCGCCGTTGACGTGTATGTGGTGGATCCGTGCGGGCACCTGTTGCCACTGGGAGCTGCTGGCGAACTGTGGATAGGCGGCGACCAGGTGGCCATGGGCTACTGGGCTGACGAGAGTCTCACCGCCCGCCGTTTCACCGCCTGTCCATGGGGTGAAGGACGAGTGTATCACACTGGCGACCGTGTGAGATGGAACTCAGACGGGCAATTGGAATACATAGGGCGCATGGACAGTCAGGTGAAGATAAACGGACAGCGAGTGGAACCCGGAGAAGTGAATAGCGTATTGAAGAACATAGATGGCATAGACGAGGTGCATGTGGGAACGACCAGCGTGAGAGGAGTCACACACCTCAGCGCCTGGTACACCGCCCACACAGACGTCCTCACCCCCGACGAGTTGCGTACAAGGCTGCTGCAACTGTTACCCCGTCACATGGTGCCCACCAGGTGGAAGCGCATGGCAGAGATGCCGCACCTGCTATCTGGCAAAATAGACACACGCCACCTGCCAGAACCCGACACGAAGTGCATGCGCCACGCCACAACCCCTCGCAATGAGCTTGAAAGACAGTTGCAAAGTGCAGTGTGCGAAGTGCTCCACACCGACGAGGTTAGCATAGACGACGACTTCTTCCTGTCAGGCGGAACATCACTCACGGCGATGGCCCTCACAGGAGCATGTGCCAGACAGGGCATCAGACTGCACTACTCCACCATATTTCACCATCCCACCATACGTGCCATGGCAGAGCACATAGACAGAGAAGACCATCGTCAGAGAGTGAGCATCAAGCCTCAGAGACAAGCCCGCATAGCACAGGTTCTAGCCGCGCAACATCATAAACACGCTCGCACGTCACCACTGTCCACCTGCCTGATAACAGGCGCCTCGGGTTTTTTAGGCTGTCATCTGTTGCACACGCTCCTCACCAGTAGCAGTGCCCACGTGATATGTATGGTTCATGCCGGCAGCGCCGATGAGGCAGTTAGGAAACTGAATGAGAGCATGACATACTATTTCGGTCGGGATTGGACAAGGCAGCATGTCACCACAGAGCGTCTGACCATCGTACACGGCGATGTGAGCAGTCGCGAGGACACGATGCAGATGAAAGGACTCGGCATCGATAGAGTGATACATTGCGCCGCAATGGTAAAGCACTTCACTCCAGGCCGAGAGATGTACCACACCAACGTAAGAGGCACCTGCAACATCATTGACCTATGCAGAGAAACAGGAGCCACATTGCTACACATCTCCACAGTGAGCGTGGGAGGCAGAATGACACTGACCGAGCAGCAATGGTATGAGGGCCAGACCTTCCACAACGACTATGAGCACAGCAAGTTTCTGGCCGAGGGTCTGGTGCTCGATGCGATATGCAGCGGTTTTAGAGCCATGGTGATACGGGTGGGCAATCTGACGCCCGGCACCAATGACGGCCGGTGGCCGGCAGGCACAAGTAGGAACGGCTTTATGAAGGTAGTAGACATCATCCGTCACACAGGCATGATACCCCGGCGGTGCGCAGAAAAAGAGGTAGACATCTCGCCGGTGGACAGAGTGGCTGCCGACATCCTGTCTCTGGCAGAAGAAGGCATAGGCAGAGTCGTGACCCAGTTGAGCCATTATGAGCATCTGACATGGACAGGCTATCTCTCCAGTCACCACAAGCTCACACCTCTATTGGTGGACGATGAAGAATGGGAGAGGATGATGAGCACTGGCAATGATGGCGACTGGATGACGCTGATAAGAGAGTATGACCTATAAAAAATACTAAAAACTAGTGCTCATTGCCAACCGATAGGCAGTTTTTTCGTACTTTTGCTTGAACAAAAACAAGACGAGTGATGAAAAAATTTTTACTAACACTGTCAATTGTGCTGACCGCCGTGTCCCTGCCTCTGTCGGCACAACGCCACCAGATACTGAACGACAACATAGCGTCGCTGCAGGTGGTGGCAGGACAGGAGTGGCTGTCAATGCCAGTAATACCTCTGGGCGGTCGTCAGCGCATAAACATATCCTTCGACGACCTGACACACGAATACCACCGCTACGCCTATCGCATAGTGCACTGCCAGGCCGACTGGACACCAAGCACTGAGATATTCGACACCGACTACATAGACGGCTTTGCCGAGGGCAACATTATAGACAATGTAGAGGAAAGCATCAACACCAACACCCTGTACACCCACTACCGCCTGTCGGTGCCCAACAGCAGGTGCAGACTGAAGTTGAGCGGCAACTACCGTCTGACGGTGTATGACGACGACAGCGGCGAAGAGGTGCTTCACGCCTATTTTATGGTGGTGGAAAACAAGGTGAAGATACAGATGGGTATGATCACCGACACCGATGTGGATGTGAACGGCGAGCACCAACAGATAGAGATGAAAATAGGTTATGGCGACTTGCAGGTGACTCGTCCAGACACCCAGATACACACCGTGGTGCTGCAGAACGGCCGTTGGGACAATGCCCGCATCAATGCCAAGCCACAATACGAGACGGCGAACGGACTGGAATGGAAGCACTGCCGCGACTACATCTTCGACGGAGGCAATGAATATCACAAGTTCGAAATCCTTGATGTGGACCACCCCACCATGGGCATAGACCGCATCACCTGGGATGGTGAGATGTATCATGCCTACCCCTTTGAAGACACACCACGACGCAGTTACACTTACGACGAGGATGCCAACGGCGCGTTCTACATACGCAACAGCGACAACATAGAGAACGACCGCACATGCGAATATGTGTGGGTACACTTTGTGAAACCCGGTCCTAAGACCGATGACGAGGTGTACGTGAACGGCCAGTGGACCTACGACCGCTTCAGTCAGCGCTACCTGATGACCTACGATCAGTCGAAGCAGGCCTATACAGCCGAAGTGCTGCTGAAACAAGGCTACTATTCATACCAGTATCTCAGTCTCGATGCCAACGACCTCACACATCCTGCACCAGGCGAGGGCAACTTCTTTGAGACGGAGAACAAATACCAGGCACTGGTTTACTACCGTGCCATGGGCGACAGGACCGACCGTCTGGTGGGCTATCAAGAGATAAAGAAAAACTAAACCATAAAAAAAGAAATGAACAAGAAAAACTGTTTGATGGCCGTACTTGCGGCCATGATGATGATGAGTTTCATGCCAGGCGACAAGGCTGTGACAAAGAAAGGCGGGGTGACCACTATCAACACCACCACCCTGGCTCAGAAGGTAGAGGGTTACAACGGTGCCACGCCTGTCATGATTACGATAAAGAAAGGTCGTGTTGAGAAAGTGGAGGCACTGCAGAATGAGGAGACCCCTCGCTATATGGCCAAGGTGAAGAAAGCCGGACTTCTGGAACGCTGGAATGGCAAGAAAGTGAAGGATGCCATAAAGATGGACGTAGACGTGGTGACAGGAGCCACCTACAGCAGCAAGGCCATCATAGAGAATGTGCGTGCCGGACTGAAGGCATACAAATAAATAGTTAACAACCGTTAAATCGCAGCATTCTTTTGCTCATTTACGATAATAATTATTACATTTGCATCCGCTTAAGAGGAAGGTTGGCAGAGTGAACGATCGCGCTGGACTCGAAATCCGGTATACCCTTTTCGGGTATCGGGGGTTTGAATCCCTCA
>OMSQ01000216.1 GCA_900313805.1 uncultured Prevotella sp.
ACCTCTGTCTGATTGTCAGCTGCAGTAGAGAAGGTCTCGCTCTTCTTGCAAGGTATGGTGGTGTTGGCATCGATAAGCTTGGTCATCACACCGCCCAGAGTTTCGATACCCAGGGTAAGGGGAGTGACGTCGAGCAGCACGATGTCGCCCACGCCGCCTTCCTTGTTGAGTATGGCACCCTGTATGCTGGCGCCCACGGCTACCACCTCGTCGGGGTTCACGCCCTTTGAAGGCTCCTTGCCGAAGTAGTTCTTCACCAGTGTCTGCACAGCGGGGATACGGCTGCTACCACCCACGAGGATTACCTCGTCTATGTCGGCAGTAGAGAGTTTGGCATCCTGCATGGCCTTCTGACAGGGAGCCAGACAAGCCTGGATGAGGTCGTGAGCCAGCTGCTCGAACTTGGCACGGGTGAGGGTCTTCACCAGGTGCTTGGGCACTCCGCCCACGGGCATGATGTAGGGCAGGTTGATCTCGGTGGAAGTGGTGCTCGAGAGCTCTATCTTTGCCTTCTCGGCAGCTTCCTTCAGACGCTGCATGGCCATGGGGTCCTGACGCAGGTCGGCACCCTCGTCGTTCTTGAACTCCTGTGCCAGCCAGTCGATAATCACCTGGTCGAAGTCGTCGCCACCAAGATGGGTGTCGCCATTGGTAGAGAGCACCTCAAACACACCGCCGCCAAACTCCAGGATAGAGATATCGAATGTGCCGCCACCCAGGTCGAACACTGCTATCTTCATGTCCTTGTTAGCCTTGTCCACACCGTATGCCAATGCGGCTGCTGTGGGCTCGTTCACGATACGCTTCACCTCCAGACCGGCTATCTGACCAGCCTCCTTGGTGGCCTGACGCTGTGAGTCGCTGAAGTATGCGGGCACGGTGATGACGGCCTCGGTCACTTCTTCGCCCAGGTAGTCCTCGGCAGTCTTCTTCATTTTCTGCAGCACCATGGCAGAAATCTCCTGCGGGGTGTACTTGCGTCCGTCGATGTCTACACGGGGGTATCCGCCCTCGTTGACTACGGTGAAGGGCACACGCTCAGCTTCCTTGCTGCTCTGGGCGTATGTCTCGCCCATGAAGCGCTTGATGCTGTACACGGTGTTCTTGGGGTTGGTGATGGCCTGACGCTTGGCAGGGTCACCCACCTTGCGCTCACCATCTTTCACAAAGCCTACTACGGAGGGAGTGGTACGCTTGCCCTCGCTGTTGGCTATCACTACAGGCTCATTGCCTTCAAATACTGACACGCACGAGTTGGTGGTGCCAAGGTCTATTCCAATAATCTTTCCCATTGTTGTATTATTTTTTATTTGTTATTTGTCTTGTTTTTGATGTGAACCGGCGATGGTTCGCCATACACTATACAAATGGTGTGCCAAAGTGCTGCCATCGTCTGCGATATGACAAACGGCTGACACTTTGGCACACCTGTCTGTGCGTTGGCACACGTGGCCTGACGCAGGTTATTCTTCGTTCATCTCCTCTTCGTCTTCTTCGCCTTCTATCGAGGGTAGGGGAGAGCCCATCATGGCTGCATATATCTTGGCCTGCAGTTCTTCCATGAGTTCGGGATTGTCACTGATAAGCTGTTTGGTGGCGTCGCGACCCTGAGCCAGGCGGGTGTCGCCGTAGGAGAACCAGCTGCCACTCTTCTTCAGCACATCGTAGGTCACACCCAGGTCTACTATCTCGCCCACCTTGGATATGCCCTCGCCAAAGGTAATCTCAAATTCTGCCTTGCGGAAGGGAGGTGCGAGCTTGTTTTTCAGCACTTTTACGCGCACCAGGTTGGCCACTGCCTGGTCGCCGTCCTTGATGGTGCTCACGCGACGTATGTCGAGGCGCACGCTGGAGTAGAACTTCAGTGCATTGCCGCCAGTGGTGGTTTCGGGGTTGCCAAACATCACGCCTACCTTCTCGCGCAGCTGGTTGATGAAGATACAGATGGTGCGGGTCTTGCTCACTGTGGCAGTGAGCTTGCGCAGTGCCTGACTCATCAGTCGGGCCTGCAGACCCACGCGGTTGTCGCCCATGTCACCTTCTATCTCCTGGCGCGGGGTGAGGGCTGCCACGGAGTCGATGACGATGATGTCGATGGCAGAGGAACGCACCAGCTGGTCTACTATCTCGAGTGCCTGTTCGCCGTTGTCGGGCTGTGATATGAGCAGGTTGTCTACATCCACACCCAGCTTCTCTGCGTAGAAGCGGTCAAAGGCGTGCTCGGCATCGATGAATGCTGCTATGCCGCCGGCCTTCTGTGCCTCGGCTATGGCATGGATGGCCAGGGTGGTCTTACCAGATGACTCGGGACCGAAGATCTCGATTATACGACCGCGGGGATAGCCGCCTACGCCCAGTGCTGCATTGAGAGCCAGACTGCCTGTAGACACTACTTCCACGTTTTCTACCTTCTCATCGCCCAGTTTCATGATGGAGCCTTTGCCGAAGTCTTTCTCTATCTTCGACATGGCTGCCTGCAGGGCCTTCAGCTTGCCCTCCTGTGTGGTGGGCATCTCTTTTATCTCGTTTTTCTTTGCCATATTTGTGCTTTTATTGTCTTTGTCAGTTTACAGTTCCAGGTCGCCGTCGAACACTTCGTGCCAGGGCAGGCCGTAGAGGTTGAGTGCCTCCATGAAGGGGTCGGGGTCAAACTCCTCCACGTTCCATACGCCGGGCTTGCGCCACAGTCCCTTCAGGAACATCATGGCACCTATCATGGCCGGCACACCGGTGGTGTAGCTCACGCCCTGCATGCCGGTCTCTTGGTAGGCGGCTTGGTGCGAGCAGTTGTTGTAAACATAATAAGTGCGCTCCTTACCGTCTTTCACGCCCCGGATGCGGCAACCGATGCTCG
>OMSQ01000215.1 GCA_900313805.1 uncultured Prevotella sp.
ATCACACCCAGATATGTTTCCGACAGATATGTAACTCTCTTCGTATCAACTCTCCTGTTTGCATACGGAGCACACGACTTCCCTGGAGAGAGGTATATCACATTCGACATGAAAACGGGCGAGGTGGTGACCAACGAGACTTTCTTCAAACCATCGGCACTGAAGCAGGTGAAAGCCAAACTCGAAGAGTATATGGAATGTGAGGGACGATACATCGGCAAAAACGAAATGCCACAGGTGGCGCTCATGGAGGATGGGGTGGTATTCAGCTTCCAACCGTATCAGATTGGTTCCTACGCCGACGGACTTTTCCATTTCGTGGTGCCATACGATGAAGTGAAGAGGTATATTAAGAAAAACTGATGGAACAAAAACTAACTCTTAGGGCCGCTGTTACGAATATCGTAATCTTGATTATGAAATTCATCGGCGGTATGTTGGCTCATTCTTCTGCCCTGGTGGCCGATGCAGCTCACTCTGCCGCTGATGCTGTCAACGACGTTGCTGCTCTCTTCTATATCCGTATGGAGAAAAAGGGTGTTAATGAACAGCATGACTACGGATACGGACGATATGCCACTATGGCATACCTGCTCATATCTGTCCTGCTATGTGCCGCCGCCATCTGGATAGGTTATCACGCCGTCGGAGAAATCATTGCATGGTTCGAGGGCGAATATATGGAGCGACCAGGATGGCTCGCTCTGGCTGTCGTTGTTGTTGCCGTACTAGTAAAGTATTTGCTGTACAGATATACTCGGTCGGAAGCCGCTGATTCGGATTCGGAGATTCTCGCACATAACGCACAAAGATACAGAAATGATGTCATTTCATCTATCGGCACAGCCATCGCTGTGGGGTGTGCCATTATGCTTTCTCATAAATGGGTGATTATCGACTCTGTGGCGGCATTCATCATCGCTGTATTCCTGCTAATCACTGCATACAGGATCTTCCATACTGCTGTCGATGAACTGCTAGACAAGAGCTTGTCTGAAGAGATGGAAGAGGAAATCAGGAAGATCGTGGCTCAAGATAAGGATATTATGGCTGTGACCGACGTGATGACACGAAGGGTAGGGGGACGAGCTTCTCTCGAACTGGTGGTGGAGATGGAAGGTACACTCTCTCTAAACGAAGTACACCGCCACGTGCTGGCCCTCGAGGAAAAACTCTCTGAATACCTCGGTCAGACCTCACACATGGCGGTCCACGTCAATCCATACGACTGATGGCTATTCTATCTCGGTGAAAACCAAACCGTCACCGGCCTCGTTCAAGTCGGCACTTATATGGCGCTCTTTCACCGTGTCGCGAGTGAGTATCAACTCACACAACTCATCCTCTATGTAATTCTGAATGGCTCGCTTCAACGGACGTGCACCAAACTGAACATCGTAACCCTTGGTGGCAACAAACTCCTTTGCACGGTCGCTCAAGTCTAACTTGTAACCCAAGTTCTCCAACCTGTGGTACAGACCCTTCAACTCTATGTCTATTATAAGCTTGATGGCATCTATGTCCAGTTGGTCGAAGGTGATGATTTCGTCAAGACGATTCAGAAACTCAGGGGCAAACTGCTTGCTCAGACTCTTCTGTATGATGCCGCGGGCATGCTCCTTGTCCTTCTCATTCAGACTCAGACCACTGGTGCCGTTGGCATTGAAACCAACACCCCTGCCAAACTCCTTCAGCTGACGGGTACCGGCATTGCTGGTCATGATGATAATGGTGTTGCGGAAGTCCACCAGACGACCGTTACCGTCGGTCAGACGTCCCTCATCCAGCACCTGCAACAGCAGGTTGAACACGTTGCCATGAGCCTTCTCTATCTCATCCAACAACACTATGGAGTAAGGATGACGACGCACACGCTCGGTCAACTGTCCGCCCTCTTCATAACCTACATATCCCGGAGGAGCTCCAATCAGACGTGACACGTTGAATGACTCTGTATATTCGCTCATGTCTATGCGTATCAAATCATCGCTGCTGCCAAACATCCTCTCTGCCAGCACTTTGGCCAGATATGTCTTACCTACGCCAGTGGGACCGAGAAACATGAAGACTCCAATGGGATGGTTGGGATCCTTCAAGCCGATACGGTTGCGCTGGATGGCCTTCACCATCTTGTCTATGGCTGCATCCTGAGCTATCACACGCGATTTCAAATCGGTCGCCATATTGCGCAAACGAACACTCTCGCTCTGTGCCATGCGCTGAACAGGTACTCCCGTCATAACTGACACTACATCGGCCACATCCTTCTCACTAACTGTCTCTTTCTCACCACGGGTGCCATGGGCCCACTGATCGTTCAACTGGCGTAACTCCTCCTCCAACTGGGTCTGCTTGTCACGGAAACTGGCAGCCAACTCAAAGTTCTGGTTCTTTACAGCACTCTGCTTCTTGGCACTTACCAGCTTTATCTCATCTTCCTTCTCACCTATCTCGGGGGGGATGTGGGCATGCTTCAGATGTACGCGGGCACCAACCTCGTCAAGGGCATCAATGGCCTTGTCGGGGAAGGCACGGTCGGTGACATAGCGGTCTGTCAATTTCACACAGGCCTCTATGGCATCATCGGTGTAACTCACATGATGATGATCCTCATAACGGTCCTTTATATTGTGAAGAATGGTCAATGTGTCAGTGGCACTAGTAGCCTCTACTATCACCTTCTGGAACCTACGCTCCAAAGCACCGTCCTTCTCTATGCTGTTGCGATATTCGTCAAGGGTGGTGGCTCCGATGCACTGTATGGTGCCACGAGCCAAAGCAGGCTTCAGAATGTTAGCGGCATCCATGGAACCAGGGGTGCTGCCAGCTCCTATCATGGTGTGTATCTCGTCGATGAAGACTATCACGTCGGGATTCTGCTCTATCTCCTTTATCAATGCCTTGATGCGCTCCTCAAACTGGCCACGGTACTTGGTGCCTGCCACAATGGCTGTCAGGTCAAGACTCACCATGCGCTTGTTGAACAACAGAGGTGAGGTGCGATGCTGGGCTATCATCTGAGCCAATCCCTCGACTATGGCGCTCTTGCCAACACCAGGGTCGCCTATCAGTATAGGATTGTTCTTCTTCCTACGGCATAGTATCTCAATCACTCGGTGCATCTCGCGCTCCCTGCCTACTACAGGGTCTAACTTACCTTCGGCAGCTGCCTGGGTCAAATCGGTGGAGAAATTGTCCAAAATAGGAGTCTTACCACTACCTGACTTTTCTGTCTTGGTGGCTGATGAGGCCTTCTTGCCGCCCTTCTGAACGGTTTCGTCGTCCTCCATCTCATCTTCATCATCGGTCAGACCTAAAGCGTCTTGGGGACCAACTGACTGATGATGCATCAAAGCTAGTAAATCTTCGTATCTCATGTCGTTTGCTTCCAATACTTTTTTTGCTCCGTTATTTACCTGATCGCGTAAGATGGCCAAAAGCAGATGCTCTACATCCACACTCGGCGCATGCTGCAAACGTGACTCCAATACCGCCAGGCGAAGGATGTTGCTCGCCTTGTCGTCCATCACCAACTCACGAGCATTAACCATGCTATGGGTGCCGCGATCCATAACTTGCTTCTCTAAACTCTGTTTTACTAATGTGGTGTCTACATGTAACTCCTGAAAATATTTAGCCAACTTGCCTGAACGCTCGCGTAACAAGGCCATAAGCAGATGCTCGGGCAATACATTGCCGCAACTCAGACGCATGGCCTCTTCACGACTGAAGGCCAATACCTCGGATACGTTTGGTGAAAATTGGTTGTTCATCATTCTCTCTTCCTTTCTCTCTTCCTTTCTTTTTTAACGGGGATCGTATATCCCTCTTGTATATGATAAAACCTGTCTGCAAATATCATGCCATAGTGACAAAATGTCATTAAATCATAGTCTGGTGACGTACATAAATGTATCATCTTCATACTTTGGCAGGGTAAGTGGGGCACTGCCGAAAATGGCAAATACGGTACTGCCACTGCCCGACATCTGAACATACTCAGCGCCATGGGCATATAAGGCTGACTTCACATCGGAAAGGATGGGCAACTGTGAAAAAACTGACTGCTCAAAGTCGTTGACTAACAGTTCTTTCCATCTCTCTATAGACTCACGTACTATGTTCTTGCAACAGAAAACAGAGGGACGGGGCTTTACACGCGAATAGGCCTGACCTGTAGATACTGACACAGGGGGCTTGACCATGACCAGATACTTGCCTCTCAGACAGTCTGACATCTCTGGCAATGGTTCAAATTCATCTCCTATGCCTGTGGCATAAACAGGAACTGAACGGATGAAAAACGGACAGTCTGCGCCTAACTCCCTGGCAAGAAGACACAACTCTTCTTCGCTTATGTTCAAGCAAAACTCCTCATTGAGCAACTTCAGCATGGCTGCGGCATCGCTCGAACCACCACCAAGACCTGCTTGAGAGGGTATTTCCTTGTTAAGGTGAACTCTCACAGAAGGCAAACTGTAACGCTCATTCAAATAATGGTATGCACGAACCACTAAGTTGTCGCGAATATCTCCGCTTATCGTTATGCCGCTCATTGTCAGTTCACAACGGCCACCAGATTTACCCTCCTCTACGTGCAACTCCAATGTGTCGTACAATGGCACGGGGAAAAAAACGGTTTCCAGATTGTGATAACCGTCATCACGACGAGATACTACGTTCAAACCGATGTTAATTTTCGCACATGTTGATAGTTTCATCTCTGTCTTCTCCTTTCATTTAGAATTCAACTTGTCTTTGCGCAGTCAAAAGTACAAATAAGTTTGGAAATAATAAAAATATATTTGGCTCTTAACTCCTTTTATCGTAATTTTGTGCTCTAAATCAATCGAACATGGCAGAAAACGACAATAAACCCACGAGAGAGACTAAGAAAAATCCCTCATTTGACAATATTTATGGACATGTGACTCCGCAAGCTACCGAAATAGAAAAAAGGGTGCTCGGAGCTCTCATGATTGACAAGGATGCATTTACCGTGGTCAGCGAACTGCTGCACCCGGAAACTTTCTATGACCGTAGACACCAGAAAATCTACCACGCTATACAATCCCTGAATATTGAGGAAAAAGCAGTGGATATACTTACGGTGGTGGAACAACTGAAAAAGGAGAAAACTCTCGAAGATGTAGGTGGTGCTATCTATATCGCGGAACTCTCACAACATGTCTATTCTTCTGCAAATATCGAATTTCATGCGCATATCCTGGCTCAGAAATACCTGGCTAGGGAACTCATCTCTTTCGCTGGAAAGATTGAGACGAAAGCATTCGATGAGGCGACTGATACCGACGACCTGATGCAGGAGGCGGAAAACATGCTCTTCGAACTATCACAGAAAAACCTGAAACAAGACTACACTCAGATAGACCCTGTGGTGGCGCAGGCCATGAGAATCATCGAAAAGGCATCGGAAAATACCGGCGGACTAACTGGAGTGCCCAGTGGCTTCACGGCTCTCGACAACATTACGTCGGGATGGCAACCCAGTGACCTGGTTATCATCGCCGGACGACCTGCCATGGGTAAAACCTCGTTCGCTCTCTCTATAGCTAAGAATATCGTGGTGGACTATGATGTGCCTATGGCCTTCTTCTCGCTCGAAATGAATAATGTGCAGCTGATAAACAGACTCATTTCAAATACTTGCGAGATTGAAGGAAGCAAGATAATGAACGGACAACTTAATGACGATGAGTGGAAAAGACTGGATAAGAATATCAGAAAACTATATGGCAAACCGCTGTATGTCGACGATACTCCTGCTCTCTCTGTATTCGAACTCAGAACTAAAGCACGACGACTGGTGAAAGAGAAAAAAGTGCAACTCATCATGATTGACTACCTGCAACTCATGAATGCCAGCGGAACACGATTCGGTAACAGACAGGAAGAGGTGTCTACTATCAGTCGATCGCTTAAAGGTCTGGCCAAGGAACTGAATATACCGGTACTGGCACTATCTCAACTCAATCGAACTGTGGAAAACCGTGAAGGTATCGACGGTAAAAGACCACAACTCAGCGATTTGCGCGAATCGGGAGCCATCGAACAGGATGCCGACATGGTGCTCTTCGTGCATCGGCCGGAATACTATCATATCTATCAAGACAAGGACGGAAATAGTCTGAAAGGTATGGCAGAAATTATCATTGCTAAACACCGTAAGGGTGCTATAGGTGACGTGAGACTGAGTTTCAAAGGACAGTACACTCGTTTCGCCAACCCAGAAGACTCCTATGTCAGTCCACAACAGGGTGGCGAGTTTATCGGCAGCAGAATGAATGGGAATGACATCGGTGCTGGAATGACTGGGCCTATTGACGACCCTCTCGGACCACCACCTCCCGATACTACTATTAGTCCGTTCTGACGACTTTTTCATACATTATTTACATAATACGAACTATGGGTAATAGATTGTTTATTTTCGATACTACTCTCAGGGATGGAGAACAAGTGCCTGGATGCCAGCTCAATACCATTGAGAAAATAGAGGTGGCAAGACAACTCGAAAAACTGGGCGTGGATGTTATTGAAGCAGGCTTCCCTATCTCCAGCCCGGGAGATTTTAATTCGGTAATAGAAATATCCAAAGCTGTGACATGGCCCACTATTTGCGCTCTTACCAGAGCGGTGGAAAGGGATATCGACGTGGCAGTGGAGTCGCTGCAATATGCCAAACATAAACGTATTCATACAGGCATAGGCACAAGCGACACTCATATAAAATATAAGTTCAATTCCACCCGGGAGGGTATCATACACAGGGCTGTGGCCGCCGTAAAGTATGCTAAAAAGTACGTAGAGGACGTGGAATTCTATGCCGAGGATGCTGGACGTACTGACAATGAATATCTGGCAAGGGTGATCGAGGCTGTGATTAAGGCAGGGGCAACGGTGGTGAATATTCCGGATACTACTGGATACTGCCTGCCACAGGAATATGGAGAAAAGATAAAATATCTCATGGAACATGTGGATGGTATTGACCGTGCTGTCATTTCCACTCACTGCCATAATGACTTGGGCATGGCAACGGCAAATACGCTTAGCGGCGTAATCAACGGAGCAAGGCAGGTTGAGGTAACTATCAATGGCATAGGCGAAAGAGCGGGAAATACTTCTCTCGAGGAAATAGCCATGATTATGAAATGCCACCCTAGTCTTAATATCGAAACTAATATCAATACACAGAAGATTTATCCTACCAGTAGAATGGTCTCTGGACTGATGAATATGCCCGTGCAACCAAATAAGGCTATAGTTGGTAAAAATGCTTTCGCTCACTCCAGTGGCATTCATCAGGACGGAGTGCTCAAAGACTCAAGCACTTACGAGATAATGGACCCGAAGGACGTGGGAGTGGACGACAACGCTATCGTACTGACTGCACGCTCTGGAAGGGCTGCACTGAAATACAGACTGAATGTGCTGGGGGTGAAACTGAAAAATGAACAGAAACTCGACAGCTTGTATAGGAAGTTCCTTAAACTGGCCGACCAGAAAAAGGAAATTCATGACGATGACATTCTCATGCTCGCAGGTGCTGATACTGCTGATGCTCATGCCGTAAGACTCGACTTCCTGCAAGTGACTACTGGCATGGGAGTGAGAAGTGTGGCAAGCATAGGACTGGACATTAGCGGACAGAAGTTTGAAGCGGCGTCTACAGGCAACGGACCGGTGGATGCAGCCATCAAGGCAATGAAGAAAATCATCCAGAAAAAGATGACTATCAGGGAGTTTACTATCCAAGCCATATCTAAAGGCTCTGACGATGTGGGTAAGGTGCACATGCAGGTGGAATATAACAACAACCTGTATTATGGCTTCGGTGCCAATACCGATATCGTCACTGCTTCGGTGGAAGCTTATATCGACTGTATAAACAAATTTAAAAACTGATTCTTATGAACTTGAATATTGCTGTCTTGCCAGGCGATGGCATAGGACCTGAAATAATGGCGCAGGGGTTGGCTGTGCTCGATGCTATAGCAAAACGCTTTAACCACAAATTCTCATATAATGAGGCTCTGTGCGG
>OMSQ01000212.1 GCA_900313805.1 uncultured Prevotella sp.
AAACGTATTTGCGAAATCTACGTGCAAAGCCTCGACAAAGCCATCAAGGAGGGTAGGGTGAAAGGCACCACTCAGTTCGTCACCACGCGCTTCGGCAATGTGCTCGGATCAAACGGCTCGGTGATTCCTCTCTTCGAACGACAGATAAAAGCGGGAGGCCCCGTCACCGTCACCGACCCGAATATCATCAGATACTTCATGCTCATTCCCGAGGCCTGCCGACTGGTGCTCGAGGCTGGCACACACGGCAAAGGAGGAGAGATATTCATCTTCGACATGGGAAAACCAGTGCGAATAGCCGACCTGGCTAAACGTATGATAAAACTCAGTGGCGCCAAGGACGTGGAGGTGAAATACACCGGACTCAGACCAGGTGAGAAACTCTATGAGGAGATGCTCTCTAATGAGGAGAATACTATTCCTTCTTTCCACGAGAAAATCAGAATCGCTAAAGTCAGAGAGTATGACTATGACGACGTGGAACGTGACATAGAGGAACTCATCTCTATCGCCGATTCTTTCGATGACATGAAGACCGTGGCGAAGATGAAGGCTATGGTGCCAGAATACGTGTCAAACAACTCCGTCTTCTCTAAACTCGATGCAAAATAATCACGATAATCTGCTCAATAACCTCAACATACAGTTCCTCAGATATTCCATCGACGACAATGCACCTCTGCCAGAACATATCGAACAGATGGATTGGGACCAACTGTTGGAGTTTGCTCAGAAGCAAAGTATCGTGGGGGTGCTCTTCCACGGCATGAAACGCATGGGACAGCACCCGTGCCGACCCAATAAATATCAGATAGTGGAATGGTACACTATCTCTGAGGAACTGAAAGAGGAAAACAAACAGGCCAACCGTGATGCGGCCATGCTCACCTACCTCTTCTTCAAAAAGGGAAACATAAAGAGCTGCGTGATAAAAGGTCAGGCTAATGCACTGATGTATCCCGACCCCTATATGCGCACACCAGGCGACATAGACCTCTGGACCGACCAGGAACCCCTCGACATCATCTGCTTCGTCAGGTCGCTCTGCCCTACGGCAGGCATCGAATATCACCACGTAGACTGTCCGCTGTTAAAGAAAACTCCCGCTGAGGTGCACATGCAACCGTCGTTCATGGGCAACCTCTGGCACGAACACCTGCTCAAGAAATACTGCCGGCAGGTGAGGGACGAGCAGTTCGTAAATATCGTGTCGCTGCCCGACAAAGCAGGTAGGATATGCACCGTCACCGACTCGTTCAACCGAGTCTTCCAACTCACTCATGTCATGCACCACTTCTTCTTCGAAGGGGTGGGATTCCGGCAGATTATCGACTATTACTACCTGCTGCGCCGGGGAATGACGGAGGAGGAACGACAGGCTGACATGAAGGTCATCAAACGACTCAACATGGTGCGCTTCACTAAAGGAATGATGTGGCTCATGCACGACGTACTGGGACTGGACAGGAAACTGCTGCTCACGGAACCCAATGAGAAAATCGGACGACTGCTGCTCAGCGAGATCATCAAGGCCGGCAACTTCGGATTTCACGATGAACGCTACTCCTTCCGCGGACGATCTGTCTACTCGCAGTACTTCCTTGAGATGTACCGCAACCTGCACTTCGCATGGTACTTCCCATCTGAGACGATATGGGGCAGACCAGTCTCACGATGGTGGCACATGATATACAAGGCCTATATCAGACGGCGCGTGAAGAACGCCATGAAGAAAAAAGACGCCCAAACTCGCCCAGCACAAGAACCGGCGAAGTGATAATGATGATGGTAATCCAGTCGGATGCACTCAATGCCGATACGTGGAAGAACGAACCGAAATAGTTCACTATCAGTATCTGTCCGAAAAACACAAACAGGGCTATCGCCACAAATCCTATCGAGAAACTCTCTCCCCACTTACGCCTGCCGCGGGCTATCTGCCACAAATCCATCACCAGACTCCTGCCTGTGCGGAAGTAACGGGCGTTGAAGAGGTTCCAGAACTGCATCATCACAAACACTGAGAAGAATATACCCAGCTCATACTCCTGTATGTGCTGCTTGCTCTTGCTGAAATCAAAAATGCCGCCAAAGAGCGAGGCCAGTTTGTCGCTGCTCAGGTCGCTGAACAAACCCTCACCATTCACTATGTCGTGATGCCACAGATATTGCCACAGGGCAAAGAGCACCAAGAAAAACAACAGTCCCACACTCGCTATCTTACATGCCATGCCGCGGTCTATGATATGACTGCGCGTTGAGCGCGGGGGCACATGCATCACACGGGGGTCGGGAGGCAGCGACGAGAGGGCCATGGCGGCAAAGGTGTCCATGATGAGGTTCACCCACAGCATCTGTGTGACATTGAGGGGGGAGTCAAGTCCCATGAAGGCACCTGTGAGCACTATCAGACAGGCGCAGATGTTGATGGTCATCTGATAGAGGATAAACCGGCGGATGTTCTGATACAACGACCGGCCCCAGAGGATGGCCTTGTTGATGCTGGAGAAGCTGTTGTCTATGATGGTGATGTCGCTGGCTTCCTTGGCACGCGCTGTGCCGTCGCCCATCGACAGACCTACCTGTGCCTTGCTCAGTGCCGGCGCATCGTTGGTGCCGTCGCCAGTCACTGCCACTATCTCACCCCTGCGTTGCAACAGGGTCACCAGACGGGCCTTGTCGTCGGGACGCGCACGACTGATTATCTTGAAACGGGGGTCGCCCACCAGGGCAAGGGCCTCTTCATCGCTCATGGCGGCAAACTCGGCGCCTGTGGTGGTCTGCCACTCCTCATCGGCTCCAAGCAAACCCACCTGACGCCCTATCTCGTTGGCGGTGCCTGGGGTGTCGCCCGTCACTATAATCACACGCACACCGGCCTCGTCATGGCATATACGGATGGCCTCTGCCACATCGTCGCGCACAGGGTCGGC
>OMSQ01000210.1 GCA_900313805.1 uncultured Prevotella sp.
ATCAGATACTGCACCACCGTTTCGGCTCTCCGTTGTGACAGTCGCTGGTTGTATGCGGCACTGCCCTTGTAGTCGCAGTGAGCACTCAGTTCAATGGTCACGTTGGGGTTCTCCTCCAGCAGTTTCACCAGTTCGTCGAGTGCTGTAGCCGATTCGGGTCGGAGTGTGGCCTTGTCGAAATCATAGAAGATATTGTCTATCAACACAGGTACAGAGATGGATGGCAGTGGGAATTGCAGCACATGCTCCTCAGATTCTTGTGTCTCTGCAATGGCCAACTCTTCCTTGTGATTGAGGAAACCCGGGCAGGTGGCCAGCATTACGTACCTTACCCCGGGTTTCACCGTCTGCACGAAACTGCCGTCGCCCTTGACGGAGAGTTTCTGGTTGGTGCCGTCATCGCCCACCATGTACACCTGTGCAGCCGGCAGTTCGTAACCGTCCATCTCATACACCCATCCCTTGATAGTCTGTATTATCTCTGGTTTTACGAAACTGTAGATATGGTCGCAGCCGCGTCCGTCGCCACGGTTGGAACAGAAAAATCCGCGGTTGTGTGGGCCTTCGAAGGTCATGCCGAAGTCATCGGCAGATGAATTGAGTGGGTATCCAGGATGTTCTATGTGCCAGTGGCGGTCGTTGCCCACGGTGGCAATGAAGATGTCCAGTCCGCCCAGGCCCGGGTGCCCGTCAGACGAGAAGTAGAGGTCTCCGTTGGGGCGGAAGGTGGGAAACATCTCGTCGCCTGCGGTGTTGATGGGCTTCCCCACGTTTTCCACGCCTCCCAGTCCGGCACTCGTCAGTCGCACGCGCCATATATCCAGTCCGCCCTGTCCGCCCGGCATGTCGCTCACGAAGTAGAGCCATTGTCCATCGGGGCTGATTGCAGGGTGTGCGTAACTGGACAGCGTGTCGCGGGTTAGTTTCACCTCCGACGGCTTGGCCCATGCCGCATCCGACCGCTGACTGGTCATGATTTGAGCGTATCTCGGGTATGAGGGGTCTGTGGCACAGAGTGTCAGGTACATGGTATTCTGGTCTGGTGTGAAGCAGCAGGCACCTTCTTCGTATGCGCTGTTCAGTCCGCTGCTCACACTCTGCGGCTTGCTCCACCTCCCCTTGTCGTCTTTTTGCGAGAAGAAGATGTCGGCGGGTTTCATTCCCGTGATGCCGCTCAGTTCATCGCCTGTGGCCTCGTTGCGTGTGGAGGTGAAGTATAGATAGTCGTACTGGTCGCCGAAAAGCATAGGTGAGTAGTCGGCGCGCCGGGAGTTGAACACGTCCATCTTTTTCACCGTATAGCGCGAGCCTTCTTCCTTCCATTTCGGTGCCTTTTGTGCCGACGTCAGTCCTTCTCGTGCCAGCAGGTGGTTGGGCATAGAGTCGAGTGCAGTTCGAAACTCCTGGGCAGCCTCTTTATAGTTGCCGTTCTTCAGCAGTTGTTTTGCCAGTGAGTAGTGTGCCTCGCCATCGTCCTGATGATAGCGTATCACGTTGCGCCATGCAGCAATGGCTTTCTGTGTGGCGTTGATGCGCTCGTAGCACTGTGCCATCTTTGCAGCACGCTGACCGCGTAGTTCCCGCTGTTTGGCTGGGGTCTTCGAGTAGGCCTGTTTAAACTCATTTGCGGCATCGAAATACTCGCCCAGGGCGAGAAATTTCTCGCCCCGTTTCATATTACGGTCTGCACCGCATGCCATGAGCAGCATGCAGCAAGCCAACATTATCCACAGACGTTTTGTAAACATAGGTCTTCTCTCGCTGTATCTGGGCTTTTCACCCTTTTACAAACTATAACGTTATTGCACCCCTTTTATTGCATTTCATGTTATGCGCCAGTGCCATTTTCCCTTACTCTGCTCTTCAGGAGAAAAGTAAACATGTAAAAAATGGGTTTTCAAACGAGTGGTTACGGAAAAAAAGCGTATCTTCGCAGCCAAAAAAGCAATGACTATGGAAAGAAATCTTATGAGACAATACCGACAATGGATGGCTACAGCCATACTGTTTGTCTGTTGTGTCCTGGCGCAAGCTCAGGCCGTAATCACTTATCCCGACCCGTTTCTAACAGACGAGACCAGACCTGACGGAACGCTATTTCTGCCCGAGCCGCCCGAGGAGACAGACCCTGCTTTCTGCAACGACTTCTACTTCTATCAGTGGGGCAAGAAACAGCGTGAGACGGATTTCGGCAAACAGGCAAAACTTGATGGTCCGATGGAACTTTTTGAGGCTTTTTCGGATGCGTTTGGGATGACTATTCACCCGGGACTGACACCCGAGATTGACAGACTGGCTGGCGGTGCCGGCAGCGATGCACACAGAGCCAACAAGCGGGCGAAAAATTTCTTCCAGCGTAAGCGTCCATTCGTGCAGTTTGGTGAGCCTTCGCTCGTTCCTGAAACGGAAGAGGAAGAGGCTAAGGATTACAGTTATCCCTCTGGGCATGCCACCCGTGGGTATGTTTACGCTATGACTTTGTCACTCATAGAGCCCGATTCTGCCAATGTGCTGATGAAGCGCGCATATAACTATGCGCTTGGCCGTGTTGTGGCAGGCTATCATTACAAGAGCGACATCGATGCTTCTGCCATACTTGCTGCATCTGTCATGGGAGCATTGGCAGGTAGCGATGAGTTTAGAAAACAACTTGAGAAAGCCAAAAAGGAGTATGCGCAACTGAAGAAAGAGAAAGCCAAGAAGAACAAATAAACAAATATCGGCTTCCCCAGTCAGGGAAGCCGATGTTTTGTTTGTCTCAGCTATAGATTACATCTGCTGGGGCAGGTCGGGATATTTGGGAGAGGGACCATACTGGTTTGTACCAGGCTGGCTGTCCTGACACCAGAACACCACGCAGATGATGAACAGTACGAAGTAAACCAGAGCTACCAGTCCTACCCATGTGCCCATGCTCAGCACACCCATGTAGTTGCCATTGCTGTACATGATAACCACGATGATGCTGAGAAGCAGCTGCAGTGCATAAACACCAGCCAGAACGAGAGCCAGAGTGCCACCACGACCAGTGTCGTGCAGACGGCGGATCTGCAGGGGCAGAGAGCAGAACCATATACCAGCGCTGATAAGGCTTACGATGAGGGCGGGAACCACGGTCATCATACCACGGTTGATAATCCACAGAATCACGAAGGGGATCATCATTGCCAGCATTGTCCACCAGAATTCGCTGCGACGGCTGCGACCTTCAGTTTCCTTAATACGAGAGATAGCGGTCTGCAGAGCAGTACCAAAATCCAATTGAGGAAGTCCTTGTACCATAATTTTTGTTTTTTTAGTTAATAATGAAATTTGTATTTATAAGTTTTGTTTCTTCAGCAAATCGGGCCTTAGCCTGCGTGTGCGCTCCATGCTCTGTTCCATCTCCCACTCCTTGATGCGGGCCTCGTGTCCGCTCAGCAGCACATCGGGCACCCGCCATCCCTTGTATTCGGCCGGTCGGGTATAGATGGGAGCCGCCAGCATGTCGTCTTGGAAGCAGTCGCTCAGCGCACTCTGCTCATCGCTTATCACCCCAGGCACTATGCGCACAATGGCATCTGCCATCACTGCGGCAGCCAGTTCGCCGCCCGTCAGCACATAGTCGCCTATTGATATCTCGCGGGTAATGAGATGGTCGCGTACGCGTTGGTCAATGCCCTTGTAGTGACCGCAGAGTATTATGAGATTGCCCTTGAGAGACAGCTCGTTGGCTATGTGTTGGTCAAACTGCTCACCATCGGGCGAGGTGAAAATCACCTCATCATATTCACGCTCAGCCTTGAGTGCACTGATAGCGCGGTCTATGGGCTCGCACTGCATCACCATGCCCGCAAATCCACCATAAGGATAATCATCCACACGACGCCACTTGTCGGTAGAGTAATCGCGCAGATTGTGCAGATGTATCTCTGCCAGTCCCTTCTTTTCTGCCCGTGCCAGGATAGACTCATGCACGAATCCTTCCAGCATCTCAGGCAGTACGGTGATAATGTCAATACGCATTTCAGTTGCAAAATTAGTAAAAAATAGTTAACGTCAAAGTTTTTAATTGTTAAAAAATGTAAATTTTCAAACCTCCTTGTCTGTCTCAATATTTATTCTTATCTTTGTCAGCAAAAGACAAATATGTGTTTTTTAGTATGCTGCGCACATTGTACAATCAGATAGGGCAATACAAGCGGGCCTCACTGCTCACTCCGGTATTTACGTCGCTGGAAGTAGTGATGGATGTGCTTATCCCTTATGTCACAGCCTTGTTGATAGACCGTGGTATCAATGCCGGCGACATGGGGGCTGTGTACATGTATGGTGGTGTGATGGTGTTGATGGCTTGCCTGAGTCTGGCCTTCGGCATCATGTCGGGGCGCACGGTGGCATACGCCTCCACGGGGTTTGCTGCCAACCTACGTTCCGCGATGTATCGCAACATACAGAGATTCTCGTTTTCCGACATAGACCGTTTCTCCACCTCGGGCCTTATTACCCGTATGACGGTAGATGTGAACAACTTGCAGAATGCCTTTCAGCAGATACTAAGAGTGACGGTGCGTGCCCCCTTCCGCCTGTTGTTCAGCATATTCATGTGTTTTGTCATAGACATCCGTCTCAGCTACATATTCATCATAGCCACCTTGATACTGGGTGTGGCGCTCTATTTCATCATCACCAGGGTGGCGCGCCTCTTCAGCAAGGTTTTTGTGCAGTACGATGAACTTAATGCCTCGGTGCAGGAGAATGTGGCAGGCGTGCGTGTGGTCAAGGCATTTGTCAGACAGGAGTACGAGAACACCAAGTTTGGCCGTGCCGCACAGAAACTGTACAACCTCTATGTGAGGGCCGAGAGTCTGATGGCCCTCAACCACCCTGTGATGAACATGGTGGTATATGGCTGTATCATCGCCTTGTCGTGGTTTGGTGCTCAGTTCGTAGTGGCAGGCTCACTCACCACTGGTGAACTGACTTCGCTTTTCACCTACGTGATGAGCATACTCCAGTCGATGATGATGCTCAGCATGATTTTTGTGATGATAACGCAGAGTGCGGCATCTGGAAAACGAGTGGCTGAGGTGATAGACGCGCAGCCCGACATACAAAACCCCAAAAGGGCACTGACAGAGGTGCCAGACGGACGCATTGACTTTAATAAAGTGTATTTCGCCTACAGTTCCGGCAGTGGCGAGTATGCTCTCTGCCATATCAACCTGCACATACAGGCCGGTGAGACCGTGGGTGTGATAGGCGGCACTGGCAGCGGCAAGACATCAATGGTCAACCTCATCAGCCGACTGTACGATGTGTCGCGTGGAAGTGTGTGCGTGGGCGGCAATGACGTGCGCCGATACGACCTGACCACTCTGCGCAACTCCGTGGCGGTAGTTCTTCAGCAAAACACGTTATTCTCGGGCACCATCCTCGATAATCTGCGCTGGGGCAATCCTCAGGCCACCGAGGAGGAGTGCAGACAGGCATGCCGTTGGGCCGCAGCAGATGAGTTCATAGACGACATGCCCGAGGGCTACCACTCGCAGATAGAACAGGGTGGCACCAACCTCTCCGGTGGACAGCGGCAGCGACTGTGCATAGCACGTGCACTGCTCAAGAGACCACAGGTGCTGGTGCTCGACGACTCCACCTCGGCATGCGACAACGACACGGATGCACGCATACGCAAGGCCTTGGCATGCGACATCCCGCACACCACCACACTCATCATAGCACAGCGCATCTCTTCGGTAAGACAATGCGACCGCATCATTGTGCTCGACCGAGGACACCTTATCGGGTTCGACACACACGACAACCTGATGCGTAACTGCAGCGTGTATCGTGAGATAGCAGCCATACAGGAGCACGACGGAGGTGACTTCGACGAGACTGTCTATACGCGTAAACGCACCTCCTCGGGACATAAGAACAAACAACAGCGTGGCTCACGCGAACACAATACAAAGAAGTAGAAAGATGGCCAGAACCTTTGGAATGAGAAATCCCAGCGAGCGCTATGCCCCCCAGTCGGCTGCTCTGCACCGTGGCGCCACACTCCGTCGCCTCGCTGCATACGTGGTGCGCCACTACCGCTTCTCGCTTGTGGCGGTGGTGCTCTGTGTCATCGTCACCGCGTTCACCACGCTTGCCTCCACACTCTTCACACGCACACTCATAGACGATCATATAGTGCCGCTCACGCATACTGCCACACCTGAATATTCTCAACTGGCGCAGGCACTGTTCACCCTGGCCGTCGTGCTATTGGTGGGCGTGGCTTGCTCTTACGCCTACAACCGACTGATGATACGTGTGAGTCAGGGCACCATGCTCAGGTTGCGGCGCGACATGTTCAGCCACATGCAGCAGTTGCCAATATCCTTCTTCGACACCCACTCCCATGGTGCTGTCATGTCGAACTTCACCAACGATATCGACACCCTGCGACAGGTGATAGGCAGCGCGCTGCCACAGGCCCTTCATTCGCTCATCACACTCGTCATCACCTTCACCAGCATGGTGGTTCTCAGCATACCCCTCACCATCGTCAGTGTCGCCATGGCAGCTGTCATGGCATGGGCCACATCATACCTGGGCCATCGCTCACGACGCCATTTCCGTGAACAGCAGCAGCACCTGGCTGCCGTCAACGGGTTCATTGAGGAGATGATGGGCGGACAGAGAGTGGTAAAGGTGTTCTGCCATGAACAGCAGGCGATTGACGACTTCGAAAAAATCAACGAGGCCCTCAGAACGAGCGCCTGCAGCGCCAACAAGACAGCAAATATCGTGATGCCTGTCAACGGCAACCTGGGCAATCTGGGCTATGTGCTCATAGCCGTTGTGGGTGCCACGCTGGCCCTGGCCACAGATGTGGCGCTCACACTGGGCACTCTGGTCTCCTTCCTCACACTAAACAAGAACTTCTCGCAACCCATAGCACACATATCACAACAGATAAACAGCATCCTCAATGCCTCGGCAGGAGCAGAACGAGTGTTTGAACTGATGGATGAACCTGTGGAGCATGATGAGGGACAGACCACCCTCTGTTATATGACCACCGATGCTGAGGGACGGATGCACGAGAGCGACAAAGCTTCAGAAGAGTGGGCATGGCGACGGCCCGACGGCACTCTGGTACGCGTGGAGGGTGGCATAGAATTTGATATGGTCGACTTCGGATATACTCCCGATAAACAGGTGCTCTTCGACATCGTGCTACATGCCATGCCCGACCAGAAGATAGCCTTCGTGGGAGGCACAGGTGTAGGAAAGACTACGATAACCAACCTCATCAACCGATTCTACGACATACAGGACGGCAAGATAAAATACGATGGCATAGATGTGAACGAGATAGCCAAGCCATCGCTCAGACGTTCTCTTGGCATGGTGCTGCAGGACATACAACTCTTCACCGGCACTGTGATAGACAACATAAGATACGGCAGACTGGATGCCACAGACCAGGAGTGCATAGAAGCAGCTAAACTCGTTGGCGCCGACGACTTCATACGCCGACTGAGCGACGGATACCACACCGTGCTCAATGCAGGGGCGTCAAACCTCAGTCAGGGCGAACGACAACTGCTCTCAATAGCACGTACTGCCGTGGCAGACCCACCGGTACTCATACTCGACGAGGCCACCTCGTCGGTCGACACACGTACCGAACTCCTGGTGCAGAGAGGCATGGGACAACTCATGCACCAGCGCACCACATTCATAATAGCCCACCGACTGAGTACCGTGCGCGAGGCTGACTGTATAATAGTGCTCGACCACGGACATATCATCGAACAGGGTACACACCAGCAACTGCTCGAGATGAAGGGCAAATACTATCAACTGTATACGGGAAACAATATCAGCTAACGATGGACGACAGACAACGTATTATACAACTCAGAGAACAACTGCACGAACACAATCATCGCTATTATGTGCTCAACCAACCCATAATCAGCGATCAGGAGTTTGACCTGATGATGCACGAACTGCAACGCCTGGAACAGCAGTATCCCGACATGGCCGACCCCAACTCGCCCACTCAAAGGGTGGGCAGCGACCTCAACCAGCAGTTCCAACAGGTGAAACACCGCTATCCCATGCTCTCGCTCGCAAACACATACAGCGAACAGGATGTGCTGCAGTGGTATGAGCAGGTAAACCGACTGTTGGGTGGACAACCCTTCGAGGTGTGCTGTGAGATGAAATACGATGGCCTGTCTATCTCGCTCACCTACCACGACCATCGTCTGGTTCAGGCCGTCACCAGAGGCGACGGCGTGCAGGGCGATGACGTGACTGCCAATGTGAAGACCATCCGTTCCATACCCTTAGTTCTTCAAGCACAACCCCCTCAGGGTGAACTCTTTGCCACCCATGACATCCCATCTGACTTTGAGATACGTGGCGAGATACTCATGCCCTGGCAGGTGTTCAGACAACTTAATGAAGAACGCACTGAGGCAGGCGAGACACCCTTTGCCAACCCCCGCAATGCCGCATCGGGCACCCTCAAGAGTCAACGCTCAGAACTGGTGGCACAGCGCCGACTGGACGCCTATCTCTATACCCTGCTCGGCGATGAACTCCCTGCTGACGGACATTATGAGAACATGACCGAGGCGCGCTCATGGGGCTTCAAGGTGAGTGAGGGCATGCGACTGGCCCATTCTCTCGAAGAGGTGATGCAATACATACACTACTGGGATGAGCACAGACACTCACTGCCCGTGGCAACCGATGGCATAGTGCTCAAGGTCAACTCGCTGGCGCAACAACGCCAACTGGGTTATACCGCCAAGAGTCCGCGCTGGGCCATAGCATACAAATACCCTGCAGAACGGGCTTGTACACAACTCAAGGAGGTGACGTATCAGGTGGGACGCACAGGGGCGGTGACCCCAGTGGCCAACATGCAACCAGTACAGCTGGCCGGCACCACGGTGAAGCGCGCCACACTCAATAACGAGGACTTCATCCGTTCTTTCCACCTGCATGAGGGCGACTACGTGTATGTGGAGAAGGGTGGCGAGATAATACCGAAGATTGTGGGAGTTGACGAGAGCAGAAGGACTTCTGATGCCCGTCCGATAGAGTTTATCACCCACTGTCCCGTGTGCGGCGCTCCTCTGGTCAGGATCGAGGGCGAGGCAGCCCACTACTGTCCCAACGACACTGGTTGCCCGCCGCAGATAAAAGGACGCATAGAGCACTTCATAGCACGCAAGGCCATGAACATAGAGTCTCTGGGACCGGAAACGGTGGATGAGTACTACCGCCGCGGACTGATACACAATGTGGCTGACTTGTATGACATAGACGTACAGCAGATCAATGGTGACGGCTCGCGCGAGAAGTCGGCTCGCAAGATTGTGCAGGGCATAGCACAGTCATGTCAGGTGCCCTTTGAAAGGGTGGTTTTCGCTCTCGGTATCCGTTTCGTGGGCGAAACCTCTGCACGCCTGCTCGCCCGACACTTCAAGTCGATGGATGCTCTGGCCACTGCCACGATGGAACAACTCACGCAGGTGGAGGGGATAGGCGAGGTGATGGCAGGCAGCATAATCTCCTACTTCAGCAATCCCGACAATCAGCGTATCATTGAACGCCTCCGACAGCATGGGGTGCAGATGCAGGTGGCAGAGACGGAACAGCCGCTCTCCGACATCCTTGCAGGAAAGAGCATTGTGATAAGCGGGGTCTTCGAGCATCACAGCCGCGATGAGTATAAGGAACTAATAGCACGCCACGGAGGGAAAAAC
>OMSQ01000209.1 GCA_900313805.1 uncultured Prevotella sp.
CGGGCACGCAAGTTTGGCAAGTTCCGCGAGAAGCGTCAATACAATGACAATCACGAAGACCATGAAGAATAGGAACATATTATTTTTGGCGATGTGCTTGCTGATAGCCTTTGCCCCCACGACATCCATCATGTCACAAGAGAAAGAATTCACACTAGAAGACCTGAACTACGGTGGCACCAACTACCGTAACATGGTGCCCCGTAACATGTACACCACATGGTGGGGCGACAAGATGGTGCTTCAGGATCTGGACTACTGTGCACTGATAGACCCTGAGACGGGGCAGGAAGGCGAGCGCATTTGCCATCTCTCAGAATTGAATCTTTTTGCCGGGCTGTCAGGCAGCGAGCTGATACGCCACCTATACTACTCAGAGTTTCCCTACCCCGACCATCCCTGGGTGCTCTTGAGCAATACCCAGGAGCGCATGCTCGTGGACTGGGAGCAGAAGACCTGCGTATGGCGTCAGAGTCGTTGCATAGGCGGTCATCAGGAGAGCAATGAAGACTGGAATGCCAAGTCGAAGGCCGTGGCCTTTGTCAGCGACCATAACCTTTTCGTGACCGACGGAGAGGGCAACCTGCGTCAGTTGACCACCGATGGCAGTCGCGAGATAGTGTATGGTCAGAGCGTGCACCGCTCTGAGTGGGGCATAGAGAAAGGCACCTTCTGGAGTGCCGATGGTCAGCGCCTGGCCTTCTACCGTATGGACCAGAGCATGGTGGCCGACTACCCACAGGTAGACATAGAGCCCCGCATAGCCAGTTATGAGCCCGACAAGTACCCCATGGCGGGCGAGACCTCCCATAAGGTGACCGTGGGTGTGTACGACCTGAACACACGAAAGACCGTCTACCTGGATGCCGGCGACCCCACCGACCGCTACTTCACCAACATCTCGTGGAGCCCCGACGGCAGCACCATATACATGCAGGAGCTCAACAGGGCACAGAACGACTGTCGGCTGGTGAGTTACGATGCAGTGACAGGAGCCCGCAAAGGAGAGATATACCGTGAGACCAGCGATAAATATGTGGAGCCCCTGCACCCCATAGTGTTCCTGCCCTGGGACAGCAGCAAGTTCATCATGCAGCGCCAGACCGACGGTTGGAACCACCTGTACCTGATGGACACCCGCGGCAAACAGCTAAAGCAGTTGACCAAGGGCGAATGGGTGGTACAGGAACTGATGGGCTTCAACGAGCGCAACAAGAGCGTTATCATTCGCAGCAACGAGCGTGACCCCCGCCAGAGCAATTTCTATGAAGTGTACGTAAGCAACGGCAACCGTCACCCCTTAGACAACGGCATAGGCTACCACCGTGGCGAGTTGAGCGTAAGTGGTAAGTATCTGCGCGATGCCTCCTCAGCCCCCGACGTGCCCCGTTGCATCAATCTGATAACCGTTGACGGCAAGCGTCCGGCATCCAAGAACCTGCTCACCTCTCCCAATCCGTGGAAGGGCTATGCCGTGCCCGAATACAGCAGTGGCACGGTGAAGGCCGCCGACGGTGTGACCGACCTGTACTGGCGCATGGTGAAGCCCACCCATTTCGACCCGTCGAAGCGCTACCCTGCCGTAGTATATGTGTATGGCGGTCCACATGCCCACAATGTGGATGCCTCATGGCACTGGGGCAGCAGGAGTTGGGAGACCTACATGGCCCAGAAGGGCTTTGTAGTGTTCGTGCTTGACAACCGTGGCAGCGAAGACCGTGGTCTGGCCTTCGAGCAGGCCACCTGGCACCAGTTGGGCGTAGTAGAGACCGAGGACCAGATGTGTGGCGTGAACTATCTGAAGAGTCTGCCCTTTGTGGATGCCAACAGAATAGGCGTACATGGCTGGAGCTTCGGCGGTTTCATGACCATCACCATGATGACCCGTCACCCCGAGGTGTTCAAAGTAGGTGTGGCAGGCGGTCCGGTGATCGACTGGAAGTGGTATGAGGTGATGTATGGCGAGCGCTATATGGGCACCCCGCAGAACAACCCCGAAGGCTATGCCAAGTCATCACTCATCAAAGAAGCAGGCAATCTGAAGGGCAGGCTGCAAATCATCACCGGTTACAACGACGACACAGTAGTGCCTCAGCACTGCCTGTCGTTCCTTGCCGCCTGCATCCAGGCCGGCAGTCAGCCCGACTTCTTCGTGTATCCTGGTGAGCCCCACAACATGCGTGGCCATCAGAGTACCCATCTGCACGAGCGCATCACCCGTTATTTTGAAGACTACCTGAAATAAGCACCGCCATGACCACCCCACCCCTCAGCAGAAGAGTGCTACTCATATATACCGGCGGCACCATAGGCATGGGCAGAAACGCCCAGACAGGTGCCCTCGAGCCCCTTGACTTCCGTCACCTGGCAGAGAACATGTATGAGTTTGGCTACCTGAACGTAGGCATCGACACCTATCAGTTCAGTCCTCCCATCGACTCCTCCGACATGACCCCCCGTGAGTGGGCCATGCTGGTTCGCATCATCGTGGAGCGTTACGATGAGTACGACGGTTTCGTGATACTTCACGGCACCGACACCATGGCCTACACAGCCTCAGCCCTGTCGTACATGTTGGAGAACCTGACGAAGCCCGTGATACTCACCGGTTCACAGTTGCCCATAGGTCAGTTGCGCACCGATGGCAAGGAGAACCTGCTCACGAGCATAGAGCTGGCCTCGTCATACGATGGCGACGGTCATCCCATGGTGCCCGAGGTGTGCATCTACTTCAGCGGCCATCTGCTGCGTGGCAACCGCAGCACCAAGCGCAATGCCGACGGGTTTAACGCCTTCGACAGCTACAACTACCCACATCTGTGCGATGCCGGAGTACACCTGCGCTTCCACCGCCCCGTCATCCTCAGCCCCGATTGGGACAAGCCCTTAGTGCCCCATTACGAGATGGACAGCCATGTGCTGGTCTTCTCCCTCTTCCCTGGTATACAGGAGAGCATCTTTCGCGGAATACTTCGTGGCACAGGCGTGCGGAGCATGGTGATACGCACCTTTGGCAGCGGCAATGCCCCCCATCAGCCGTGGCTACAGCATTTATTTCGCGAGGCTTCCGATAGTGGCGTGACCGTGGTTAACATCAGCCAGTGTGTGAAGGGCACCGTAGAGATGGGACTGTACGATGCCGGGCACCATCTGCAGGATGCCGGAGTAGTGAGTGGCAGAGACAGCACCGTAGAGGCTGCCGTTACCAAACTGATGTATCTGCAGGCGCGCTATGACGACCCCACCGAGATACGTCGTCAGATGAACCTCAACCTTCGTGGAGAGATAAGTTTTTAACATTAACACATAACAATTTAACAACTAAGCATTATGAAATCACTGAAAGGAACCAAGACCGAGAAGAACCTGCAAGAGGCCTTTGCCGGCGAGAGCATGGCCCGCAACAAGTACAGTTACTGGGCATCAAAGGCCAAGAAAGACGGATATGTTCAGATTTCCGCCATCTTCGAAGAGACCGCCAACAACGAGAAGGAGCATGCTAAGATGTGGTTCAAGTTGCTGGAGGGCGGCAAGATCCAGGACACCGAGAGCAATCTGGCTGCTGCCGCTGCAGGTGAGAACTACGAGTGGACCGACATGTATGAGCGCATGGCCAAGGAGGCTGATGAAGAAGGCTTCCCCGAGATAGCAGAGAAGATGCGCGGAGTGGCCGCCATAGAGCGCCATCACGAGGAGCGTTACCGCAAGTTGCTGAAGAACATCGAGGACAAGGTGGTATTCTCGCGCGAGGGCGATGCCATCTGGCAGTGCCGCAACTGCGGTCATGTGGTAGTGGGCAAGCAGGCCCCCGAAGTTTGTCCCGTGTGCGACCATCCTCAGAGTTACTTTGAGTTGAAAGCAGACAACTTCTAAGCAATAAACTTTGTCGTATCGGGAAAAAGCACTATCTTTGTCCCCGGCAACATGTCACACACATCAGAAACATCAGACATAGCAGAACAGGTAGCACGCTACTACGAGCAGCATCGCGATGAGATGGTGCATTACGTGTATCAGCGCACGTGTCATGCATGCGAGAGCGAGGATATAGTGCATGATGTGTTTCTCCGTCTGCTGAGTAGTGGTATGATGGTAAATGCGGGCACCCTGCCCTGTCTGCTTTACACCATGCTCAGCCACTCTGTGGCCGACTGGTGGCGCAGGAAGCAGGCGCACGAGCAGTGGCAGCAGCATGCCACCATGGAGCAGATGGATCAGATGGATCCGCAGCGGATGTGTGAGTGGCACGATACGGCAGAGGCCGTGGAGCATTGCATGAACCGCCTCACCGCAGAGCAGCGCAAGGTGTATATGTTAAGCATATACGACGGCTTGCCTGTACGCGAGATAAGCAGAGAGTTGCAGTGCGACTACAAATATACAGAAAACCGGTTGTCCGAGGCACGGCGCAAGGTGCGCCACGAGTTGCGTCGGCGACTGGCATGAGAATACCGAATTTCAGTAGGTGAGTTTTTTTAGGGTAAAACCCCGGCAATAGTAGTGATACTGGTGTCGGGGATTCTTTTTAGTGCAGGACTTTGCTTTTTTCTGTTTTTTTACTAACTTCGCACCATCCATATATTAGCCCGATTTGACAATGACGAACTACCATACCGAAAGACTGCGAATGGCCCTCAGAATGGTCATACTCTTCTGCTTACTATCCCTACCACAATATGCCTTGACGTTTGAAGTTAGCCTTGATACTTCAGACCCTATTGTCAATAAGACTTACAGAGACGCAGGAGGTTATACCCATGAAATCACAAAAGAATTCCAGGGTTCTTGCAGACTAAGTATAACAGGAGGTTCAAATTATCAATTAAGTCATGACGGCGGCGATTATTCCGATTATACTGCCGGAATCGATTTTAATGATGTAATAGACATCCGCATTGACAATTTCGTTGAAGGCAAAAATAGCACTGATGGTTATTTTGCCAGTGTGAAGTGGACTGTCAATCATAAATATTCTTTCGAAGACACCACCTCCTTTCATGGAGCCAGCCCTTTTTTACATTTTTCAATCAAAGACTTGAATAAATACCGAGATGACAAAGGCGGTCGCCTTGGCGTACAAGTTACAATAACAGTCTGGAGGGATGTCAGCACACCCGGTTACGACAGAGGTTATCTTGCTGTTGGAAAATTCCATTGGATCAGGATTAATTACGACAAAGGAAACATAGCCGAGAAAGACTCTTCAGTCGTGGTTGAAGACGTAAGGGCATCCACGGAGGCCGGTGAGGGCAGCAATCCCATACCCCTTGGTGCCATAGCCGCCATCACGGGCAGTCTGCTGGCAGGTGCCGGTGGTCTGTTGCTTACGAGGAAGAAGAAAGGTGGTAACGGTCCTGACAAGGGCGGACCTCCCGACCGTGCCGAGATGCGAATATACAAAGCCTTTGGCGACACCCTGACCCCCGGTGAGGCACCCCGTCAGGTGTTCGCACGCATAGTTCGCATCAAGGCTGATGGTACCGAATATACCGACCCCACACTCACTCAGATGTTGCAGATAAGTGCCGGTGACCAATACATGAAGGTGGATGGCGGTCCCATGTACGGTGAATGGAAGACGGCATGGATCAGTGCCCCCGTTCCCACCCCCACCCCATGTCCACAAGAAGGTATAGTCTGTTTCTCCTTCGGCAACTCGGGCGGCAGTTACACCAACCGCCTGCATTTCTGGATAAAAGAAGCAGAGATGCACTTCGCCCAGGAGAACCTCACCCTGCC
>OMSQ01000208.1 GCA_900313805.1 uncultured Prevotella sp.
GATTTCTATATTTCACAAAAAATTTGGTAGTATGTTTGAAAAGATTTACCTTTGCACCTTATAAACATATAACGTAAAATCGATGAAACAATTTTTCAAGATGGTATTTGCCACGATGGTTGGCATGTTCTTTTTCGGCATACTGATGACCATCATTGGTGTGATGTGTATAATGGGTATGGTGGCCTCTGGTTCGAGTGCCATGAGCGTACCCGATAACAGCGTGATGGTGATGAAGTTGACTGGCAGCATGGACGAGCGTCAGGAGAGCAATTTCCTGAGCGAGTTTATGGGCGAGACCAATGAGAGCATCGGCCTGGACGGTGTGTTGGAAAGCATCCGTCGTGCCAAGGACAATGAGGAAGTAAAGGGAATATACATAGAGGCCGGCATGTTTTCCAGCGACAGTTACGCCTCACTTCAGGCCATCCGCAAGGCCCTGTCCGACTTCCGCAAGTCCGGCAAGTGGGTAGTGGCATACGCCGACACCTACACCCAGGGCACCTACTACCTCTGTTCTGTTGCCGACAAGGTGTTTCTCAATCCCCAGGGCATGATAGACTGGCACGGCATAGCAGCCGAGCCCATCTTCCTGAAGGACGTGCTGAAGAAGTTTGGCGTGCGCATGCAGCTGAGCAAGGTGGGAGCCTATAAGAGTGCCCCCGAGATGTATACTTCCGACCGCATGAGCGATGAGAACCGCGAGCAGGTGACGACATACGTCAATGGCATCTGGGACAACGTGTTGAAGGCAGTGAGCGAGAGTCGTAAGATAAGCGTCGACTCGCTGAACGCATACGCCGACCGTCTGATAACCTTTGAGGACCCACAGGAGTTTGTCCGCACGAAAATGGTTGACGGCCTGCTCTACACCGATCAGGTGAAGGGTGAGGTACGCAAATTGCTGGCTTTGGAAGAGGACGATAACATCCCCCGCATAGGTATGAACGGCATGCTCAGCACCGAGGTGAAGCGCGACGGCGAGCAGATAGCCGTGTACTACGCATACGGCGATATAGTGGACGGTGACAGTCAGAGCATGATGAGCGAGGGTGCCGTGATAGACGCCCAGAAGGTGTGCAAGGACCTGGAGGACCTGGCTAAGGATGAGGACGTGAAGGCTGTGGTGCTGCGCGTGAACAGCGGCGGCGGCAGTGCCTACGCTTCCGAGCAGATATGGCACCAGGTGGAGATGCTGAAGGCCAAGAAGCCCGTGGTAGTATCCATGGGTGGCATGGCAGCCTCTGGCGGTTACTACATCAGTTGCGGCAGTCAGTGGATAGTGGCCGAGCCCACCACGCTGACAGGCAGCATCGGCATCTTCGGCATGTTCCCCGACACCAGCGAGTTGCTCACAGAGAAGCTGGGAGTGAAGTTTGACGAGGTGAAGACCAACAAGAACAGCGCCTTCGGCACCCGTGCCCGTCCGTTCAATGCCGAGGAAATGGGCTATCTTGACAAGTACATAGACCGTGGTTACCGTCTGTTCCGTCAGCGTGTGAGCGACGGTCGTCATCTGCCAGTGGACTCTGTGGAGAAGATAGCCCAGGGCCACGTATGGCTGGGTCAGGACGCTTTGAAGAACAAACTTGTAGACGAGTTGGGCGGTCTGGACGTAGCAGTGAGCAAGGCAGCCAAGTTGGCCAACCTGCCTGAATACTACACCCGTTCATATCCTGCACAGAGAGATTGGTTAGAGCAGTTGCTTGATGGTTCCGTAGGCGGCAGTTACATAGATGGTCATCTGCGCGAGATGCTGGGCGAGTACTACAGCGTGTTCACCACCCTTCGCGACATACAGCACCGCAGTGCCATCCAGGCCCGCGTGCCCTACGACATAAACATACGCTAATCGATGGAAGGCGACCTGATACGTATCAACAGATGGCTGCTGCCCCTGAGCTGGCTCTACGGCTTGGGTGTGCGGTTCAGGAACCAGCTCTTTGAGTTTGGTTTCCTGAAGAGCCGTACGTTTCAGGTGCCTGTCATCTCCGTGGGCAACATCACCGTGGGCGGTTCTGGCAAGACGCCCCATGTGGAGTATCTGATAGAGCTGCTGAGCGACCAGATGCAGGTGGCAGTGCTGAGTCGTGGCTACAAGCGCAAGACCAAGGGCTATGTGCTGGCCACGAGCAAGAGCACCGTGGCCGACATTGGCGACGAGCCCCTTCAGATGAAGCGTAAATTCGGCAAGGTGCATGTGGCAGTGGATGCCGACCGATGTGAGGGCATAGAGCGCCTGACCAGCGACGACACTACCAGCAACACCGAGGTGATACTACTGGACGATGCCTATCAGCACCGCTATGTGAAGCCCGGCATCAACATACTGTTGGTAGACTACCACCGTCTGATCAGTTATGACCGTCTGCTGCCGGCTGGCCGTCTGCGTGAGCCTCGCGAGGGCAAGAGCCGTGCCGACATAGTGATAGTGACGAAGTGTCCCACCACCATGAAACCCATGGACTATCGTGTGGTAACCCGCAATCTGGACCTCTATCCCTACCAGACCCTTCTGTTCAGCCATCTGCGCTACGGCGACCTGCACCCCATGTACTGTGGCGACGACCGCAGACTTGACAGTCTGGGTGCGAACGAGCATGTGCTGCTGCTTACCGGCATAGCACAGCCACAGCAGATGATGATGGACATGGAAGTGTACTGCAAGCACATCACCCCCATGACATTTGCCGACCACCACGCCTACACCCCCGAGGACATAGAGCGTATCAACAGCACATACGCCTCGCTGCCTGAGCCGCGCCTCATCATCACCACGGAGAAGGATGCTGCCCGACTACACGGGATGGAAGGACTGACTGATGACGTGCGCCATCACATGTACACCCTGCCCGTGAGAGTGGAGTTCCTGAACGACAACGCCGAGACTTTCCACAACAAGATCTTCACCTATCTGAAGAAAGACGTGGAAAAGAGTGGTTTGGTACGCAGACAGCAGGCAGAGCGCGAAGCACAGGCAGCCAAGGAGAACAACGGCAAGAAGAGTCCTGACAAGCCCCGCACTATCAGTTTCTGACTTTTTCATATCTTACAAAATAAAAGATTTCTCACCACAGAGACACAGAGCACACGGAGTTGTCTGATGTAGAAAGCATAAAGAATAAACAATGACAGATATCAGCAAATTGGGTGAGTTTGGCTTGATACGCCACCTCACACATGACCTTGAGAAGAGAAATCCCTCTACCCTATTCGGAGTGGGCGACGACTGCGCCGTGCTCCACTATCCTGACAGCGAAGTGCTGCTTAGCACCGACATGCTGATGGAGGGTGTGCACTTCGACCTGACCTATATCGACCTGGAGCATCTGGGTTACAAGGCCGCCATGGTGAACTTGAGCGACATCTTCGCCATGAACGGCACGCCTCGTCAGTTGCTGGTGAGCATGGCACTGAGCAAGCGCTTCGGCGTGGAGGACATGGAGGTCCTCTATCGTGGCATGCGCCGTGCCTGCGACAAGTGGGGTGTTGACATAGTGGGTGGCGACACCACCTCGTCGTACACCGGTCTGGCACTGAGTCTCACCGTGGTGGGCGAGGCGAAGAAAGAGGACATAGTGTATCGTCACGGTGCAAAGGACACCGACCTGATATGCGTGAGCGGCGACCTGGGTGCCGCCTACATGGGCCTGCAACTGCTGGAGCGCGAGAAGCATGTGTACTATCAGCAGGTGGACGAGGCGAAGAAGAAGGGCGACCGCCGCGCACTGGAGATGCTGAGCCATTTCCAGCCCGACTTTGCGGGCAAGGAATACCTGTTGCAGCGCCAGTTGCAGCCCGAGGCCCGTGGCGACGTGCTGGCTGTGCTGCGCGAGCATGGCATCCGCCCCACGGCAATGATGGACATCAGCGACGGACTGAGCAGCGAGCTGCATCACATCTGCGAGCAGAGTCACTGCGGGTGCAGGGTGTTTGAGAAGAACCTGCCCATAGACTACCAGACAGCCGTGATGGCAGAGGAGCTGAACATGAACGTCATCACCTGCGCCCTCAACGGCGGCGAGGACTATGAACTGGTGTTCACCGTATCGATAGGTGATTATGAGAAAGTGGAGCAGTTGGAAGGCATACGCGTGGTGGGGCACATCACCCGCGAGGAACTGGGTTGCCGCCTGATCAGCACCGACGGTCAGGAATTCGACCTGCTGGCCCAGGGATGGAACCCACTGAAATGACTAGGGTTTTCTAGGTTATCCTAGGATTATAAAGAAAAAAATCAGGGCGGCAATTTGCCGCCCTGACTGCTTTTTTTACTCCTTATCGAGCAGAATATTCATCATCTCACATGCGGCCTTGGCCACCGATGTGCCTGGTCCGAAGATGGCTGCCACACCTGCCTGATAGAGGAAGTCATAGTCCTGGGCGGGAATCACGCCACCTGCTATAACCATGATATCCTCACGTCCGAGAGCCTTGAGCTCCTGTATGAGTTGCGGTATCAGCGTCTTGTGACCTGCTGCGAGCGACGATGCACCCACGATGTGCACATCGTTCTCCACGGCCTCACGAGCGGCCTCTGCCGGTGTCTGGAAGAGCGGTCCCATGTCCACGTCGAACCCGCAGTCGGCATAGCCTGTTGCCACCACCTTTGCGCCACGGTCATGTCCGTCCTGTCCCATCTTAGCCACGAAGATACGTGGTCTGCGACCTTCCTTGCGTGCGAACTCCTCTGTGAGGGCGCAAGCCTTGGCGAAGTCGGAATCATTTTTCGTTTCTGAAGAATACACGCCTGAAATAGTTCTGATTACTGCTTTATATCTACCCACAATCTTCTCGCATGCGTCACTGATCTCGCCGAGAGTACATCTGAGACCGGCGGCCTTGACAGCGAGGGCCAAGAGGTTGTTCTGCGATTTCTTGCCTTCGTTGAACTCTCGCACACACTCTGTGATTTCCTTGAGAGCGGCCTGGCATGCAGCCTCGTCGCGGCTGCCTCTCACCTGTGCCAGACTCTCCTCCTGCTGCTTTCGCACGGCGGTGTTGTCCACCTCGAGGATATCGATGGGATCCTCGTGCTCCAGTCTGTACTTGTTGGTACCCACGATGGTCTGCACACCCGAGTCGATACGTGCCTGAGTGCGTGCTGCAGCCTCCTCGATACGCATCTTGGGCAGACCCGTCTCGATGGCCTTTGCCATACCACCCAGTTTCTCGATTTCCTGAATGTGCTCCCAGGCCTTGTGCACCAGTTCGTTAGTCAGAGTCTCCACATAGTATGAGCCTGCCCACGGGTCAATCTGCTTGCACACCTTCGTCTCGTTCTGAATATAGATCTGCGTGTTACGTGCGATACGAGCTGAGAAGTCCGTAGGCAAGGCAATAGCCTCGTCCAACGCATTGGTGTGCAGGGACTGTGTATGTCCGAGAGC
>OMSQ01000205.1 GCA_900313805.1 uncultured Prevotella sp.
CGTTCTGTGAGCACCTGCTTGGCATTGAGAATGTCGCGGAAGGTGATGGGGCACTCCCGGAAATAGCCTGCCTTCACCTGGTTCTCTATCAACCGGTCCACCATATTGCTGATGCTCTCCTCGGTATATTCTGAGAGTGAGCGCGATGCCGCCTCCACCGTGTCGGCCATCATCAGTATGGCCTGTTCGCGCGTGGAGGGATTGGGGCCAGGGTAGGAGAAAGGTGCGGTGTCCACCTCCTCATCAGGGTGCGCATTCTTGTACTGGGCATAGAAATAACCAGTCAGTCCCGTGCCGTGGTGGGTGATGATGAAGTTCTTTATGTCAACGGGCAGACCGTCCTGCTCAGCCAGTTTCAGTCCCTCGGTCACATGGCCTATGATAATCTGAGCACTCTCTTTCTCGCTCAGATTGTCGTGGGGATTCACTCCCGCCTGGTTTTCTGTGAAGAACACAGGGTTGACCATCTTGCCAATGTCGTGATACAGTGCTCCTGTGCGCACCAGCAGTGCGTTGGCACCAATCTTGTTGGCTATTTCTGAGGCCAGGTTGCCCACGGTGATGGAATGTTGGAAGGTGCCGGGTGCCACCTCGCTCAACCGGCGCAGCAGGTCCTTGTTGGTGTCGGAAATCTCGAAGAGCGTGACGTCGGAGGTGAAGCCGAAGGCCTTTTCCATGATGAACATGAGGGGATAGGCCAGCAGCAGGAATATGGCACCCATGATCAGGTGTATGTACATGGAGTATGACTGCGGCACGAACCCTTCGTGATGTATGAGCGTCAGGGCATAGTACATCACGCATGTGCTCATCATCACGCTGCCCGTGGCCTGGAAAATCTGTGAGCGTCGTGACAGTTCGCGCAGCGAATATATGGCTGCCATGCCTGCCACCATCTGTATCACGAAAAACTCCTCCTGGTAGTTTACTGCATTGGCACTTATCATCACTGCCGTGGTGTGCGCCATCACTGCCGTGTGTGAGTCGAGGAAGATACGCACGAAGATGGCCACTATGGCTATGGGCAGTATATATACGCTGAGCACCATATAGCGCATCATCACCGACACAAGAATGGGTATGAGCGTGATGAGGGCATATACCATGAGCAGACTGCGCGGCTTGTCGAAGTAGTCGCGCCGGAAGAGTTGCAGGTAGATGGTAAACAGCATCATGAGCATGATGACATAAAGCAGCTGGCCGATGATGGTGGTGAGCGACTCCTGCTTGCCTATGTCGCGCTTGGCAATCTCCTTCTCTAATGAGTCGAGCTTGCGTGCCGTGGCCTCGTCCACTATCTCGCCACGGTCTATTATCTTCTGCCCGTTTTCCACCTGTCCGTCTGAGGGCGCTATGCTGTTGAGCAACTCTTCCAGCTCCTGATCGTTTCGTTCCTTGTCGTACGTCAGGTTGGGGCGGATATACTGGTTCAGGTCGTAGCGTTGCAACAGGCTGCGCCGCTCGGTCAACTGCTCGTCGATGAACAGCTGTTCGTATGCATTCATGGTAGAGAGCACTTCGTTGATAGAGCAGGTGGTGGCAGTCTTCCCATTCACCAAGCGTATCAGAGTCGTAGAGTCCTTGGCATATCTGGCGTATTCGGGTGCATTCATTATGCCTCTCTGGTACACCTGATGCAGGCGGCGTATAATATGTGGCTTGAAGATGAAAAGCATGCCTGCCAACTTCTCGTCGAAGTTGCGGTTGAAGTCTTCTACTGCCTTGGTCTCTACACTGGCATCAAAGGTGAAGTAGGGCTGGTAACTGCTTCTCAATGCCGCCCGCTCCTCTTCAATGGCCTCCTCGGTCTTCATCACGGGAAACTTGAACTTCGCTATCACGGCATCGCCCATCCAAGGCTTGCCTATCTCGTACTTGTATGCTTGTCCTTGCCGGCGGGGCAGTATCGACACTATAAGCAGGGAGCAGGCCATCACCAAAAGGGTGCGGGTGGCAATGTTGCGCCAGTAATGGCTGTCAGAATCTTTCAGTTGAGGCATAATAGTCTGTAGCTTGAATGTGGTGGCGAAGATACTGAAAAAAATCGAGATATGGGGCTTTTCTCTTCATTTTTGTGAAAATGTGGCGATTTTGTGGGATATTAGGAAAAAAATAGTATTTTTGCAGAAAATTTATGATAATGACTGAGAGAAAGGTGAGGGTGCGCTTCGCACCCAGTCCCACGGGACCATTGCATATAGGCGGTGTGCGCACTGCCTTGTATAATTATCTCTTCGCTCGTCAGCACGGCGGAGATTTGGTCTTTCGTATTGAGGATACCGATTCCACACGTTTCGTGGAGGGTGCTGAGCAGTATATCATTGAGTCATTCAAATGGCTCGGCATACAGTTTGACGAGGGCGTGTCCTACGGCGGAAAGTACGGGCCATACAGACAAAGTGAGCGTAGGAACATCTATAAGCGCTATGTGCAGCAGTTGCTCGATGACGGCAAGGCATATTATGCTTTTGACACCCCTGCCGAACTCGAGGCCAAGCGTGCCGAGATAGCCAATTTCCAGTATGATGCCCGCACGCGCATGATGATGCGCAACTCTCTTACCATGCCCGCCAGTGAAGTGCAGCAGCTCATCGCCGACGGTCAGCAGTATGTGGTGCGCTTCAAGGTGGAACCAGGACAGGCCGTGCATGTGGATGACATAATACGCGGCGACGTGCGCATCATGAG
>OMSQ01000204.1 GCA_900313805.1 uncultured Prevotella sp.
GTAGAGGAGGGTCCAGAGCTCTATCATAAGGTGCAGGTCAACGGTACCATCGTTCACATCACCGCCATCTTCGGCCTCACCCTCGCCAGCCTCGTCATTCGTGATGTAGTGGGGTAGTGGATGCATTTTTTTGTCACTGTTTTGTGTAATTGCTGGGTGCGCACACAGTGAAATGGGGGGGGTAACCTATGGAAGAGGTGGTTAAAAAGTGTTAAATAACAGGTTCTATATCAATGCCAATAGCACCGACAGGCTGGGTGTGGCAGTCATCGACGACAGCCAGCGCAAGGCAATCGTCTATCCCATGACCGGCAACCCCAACCCCAACAGCCGCAGCCGTGTGCCCAACACAGGCGTGTATACCGCCCACAGCGAGGGTGGCTATTACTATCTGATAGTGCCGCCCTGTGTGCTGGACGACAATGCCACTGTATGGATACGCGACGGTGTGAAGCGCTATAGTTACACGCTCACGAGGAAGACCTTCGAACAGGGCAAACTCTATCCTATAAATATCACTTTACAATGCAGCCATCACCGCCTGGCTCAGCAGCAACACGGGTTACGACACCCATTACTACAAGTACCAGGCAGCCAACTACCCGAAGTTGAGCGACACAGACACCGACGATTGACATCGCCCTTTATCCTGTCACCGTGTTCAGGCGTTTCTGGCTTTTACCACTGTTTGCCGTGCCCAGGTGAAGAGGAGGGGTATGCCTACGCCCACGATGGTATAGAGGAGCCAGAAGAGGTCGTCCTGCGAATGTTCGTGTATGACCATGTGGCAACCTATCTGCTGCGGGTCGAGTCCGTAGTACCATATCTTGAGCAGGCTGACCAGTTTGAAACTGATGATATGGAAGATGAAGATGGGCATGGTATTGTCGCCGCAGAACTCCAGGAAACGTTTCACGACACCCTCGCGGCGGTCTATCCATGTGCTGACGTTGTATACCATCAGACAGCCGCAGAGGGCAGGCACGGGCAGTGAGAGGAACTGTGTGAACGTGGAGCGCCAGTTCATGTTGGCTATCATGTATTCCGAGAACCACCACACGATGAAGGCGAAGAGCAGCGTGGTCCACCACCTGACACGGTAGCGCGTCTCCCACTGTCGGAAGATAAAGCCGCAGCCGAAGAAGAAGGCACCCATGAGGTCGCGGTAGCCGCCCTGCACCAGCGTTATCACCTTCAGGTCCTCATAGGTCTTCCATGCACAGATGAGCAGCAGCAGTATGCAGATGAGGTAGGGTATGGCACTCTGGTGATGGCGGAGCCGTCTCACCTTGGCGAAGAGCACCGTCAGTCCCTTGTACATGAACAGATAGAGGATGCTCGCCACGAGCAGGGCACGGAAGAACCAGAAGGCGCCAAGTAGGAACTGGTCGTATCCGCCCATCGCCGTCACTATGTTCCACAGGCACTGTTGCATCTGGTGCCACGAGAAGGGATGAGTGACGCCGCCCGTCTCATTGCCGTACACCTCGTTGAGAATGCCGATGTCAAACATCAGGTTGTGCAGCAGCAGGAAGATGACGCTCCACTTCACGAAGGGCAGGTAGAGCCCTTTGATGCGCTTCTTGATGAACGTCATCTCATCATTGAGATATCGTGTGGAGAAGAAATAGCCGGCAGCGGCGAAAAACAGCGGCATGTGAAACTCATAGAGGAAATGGCAGAGCCAGCCGGGAGCCTCGGCGTGTCCGATTACCATCAGTATGATACAGATGGCTTTGGCTATGCTAATGACGGTATTGCGCTTGCCCATAACTAAGATTTCCGCTTGCGAAGGTAAGTAATAAATAAGCATTGCGCAAGTAAGTGGGTGGCAAAAAACCGTTCTTGGCAGAAAAATGTAAGAAATAGTCTGTTTTCATCCCTTTTTTTGGAAAATGGTTGCTGTATTTGCAAAATACACCAATAAGGCTAAAGACATACCATTCAACCCTACGAAAACTGCGACCCTATGAGAACTGCAAAACGAGATGCTCGACTTCACCATCAACCTCAAGGTGAATGAGGGCAAGGAGGCGGCTGTCATACCTCCTGTAGAGAAGAGTGGCGAACCCCATGTGGTGGTGGACAACGACGCCTGGGGCTTCGACAGTGCGGAGAAGAAATTCCAGTTGGCAGACACCCTCACCGACCCCCTGGAGAAACTGGAGATGCAGCGCAGTGCCATAAACGACCTGAAGGAAGGGGCGTATATGACAGCCAAGGATGCCGACAACTTCGTCATCCCCATAGACGTGGCAAGGAAAGACGTGAACGGCGGCTTGCTTGTGAGCGAAAGGCTGCAGCGGGCGATAGAGCACTGCCGACTGGTGGATAAAGAGAACTTAGACGTCAGCCAACTGGAACTGCGCATCAAGTCGGAGGGGTATGGCTCTTTCAACGAACTGGCTACAGACCTGGGCGATACTATGCGCCGCGTGGGCAGTGCCAAGATAGGGGAATAGGGGTGTTCACTCTGCTTCGCAGATCATGCGCGCCATGTCATTCAGCGAGAGACATTGGTTGCGACTGATGGCGGTGCGCTCATTGTGATGCTCCCAAGGGGCGAGGATGAGCAACTGCCCGCGTGCACAGGCGTCCATGCGGAGCCCTCCGGGTTTTGCCAGGTCGGTGAAGCCGTTCTCTTGCAGGTAGATGAGTGGGAAGCCATGCTCGAAGGCAGCCCGCATGACGGCTTTCTCTCCAGGTGATATGGAGGGCGACACGAGCACGGCTCCCTGGGCGGCAGCACTGAGGAAATGGTTCACCTGTTGGTGTATCTCCGATTCCGTCAGGCGACGTGAGCACTGCACCTGCATCCTGACGGGGCGCTGCAGGAGGAAGCGGTTGCCGATGGCAGAGAACTGCAGGCTGCCTACCACCAGCCCCCGCTGCACACGGAAGAGGTCGGGGTGTTCGCGCTTCATCAGCAGGCGCCGCGGGTTGTCGGCGAGGTAGCGGAGCCAGGTGTCGAGTTGCCCATCGCGCAAGAGCAGGCGGTCATTATAGCCGCGGGCAAAGAGCAAGCCGTGGTGGCGGTCATCCTTCGGGCGCCGCGCCGGCTGTTCTGTTTGTTGCGACCAGGTCGCAACAAACGGCACTGGCGGCACTGGCGGGGCTTGGCCCAGCACCAGGCGGCGGTAGGCTTTATTGCAGCCAGTCTTGAAACCCTTGATGGCATGACCCAGGTGGTGGCTCATCTTTTCCTTCACAAAGAGTATGCCATGCAGGTGGTCGGGCATCATCTGTAGTGCCAGCACTTCTATCTCCGGGTACAGTTCTTGAGTCGCCCACCAGCGTTCCACTACCGCGCGCCCCAGTTCCGTCAGTTCGATGTGTGGCTCGCCGGGAGTGCCGGGTGCACCGTCGCTGCGCCCCGCCACCCTGCCGAAGAGCGGTCGGCGCCCCTCGGTCATCATCGTTATCATGTAAATCTGGCGACCCTGGTAGTCGTGCCCCACGCAGCGGCGGTTCATAGACGGTATCTTCTCGCCCGCAAAAGGCTTCTGTCTCTCGAAGGTCTCTTTATCCATCAGTTTTTCAAAGGGAATGTTTTAACTGACCTTCAGCCTCCATTTGTACGGGTAGGTTTTCCTGTGCCACGGCTGTGATTGTGAGCAGTAGCGTGGCAATGATAGTGAGAATTCGCATAACTCAGGATATTGATGATACGAGTACAAAGATAGCGGTTCTTGTGGAAATAAAAGAAAAAGGAGTCGCGATTTCTCTTAACTCCTTACTTTTGCGCTTCAGGATGGGCTTGAACCAACGACCCCCTGATTAACAGTCAGGTGCTCTAACCAACTGAGCTACTGAAGCAGCAATTTTTAATTGCGTGTGCAAAGGTATGGTGTTTCTGCGAAACCACCAAATTTTTCCTGATATTTTTTAGATTTTTTCTTTGGCGGCAGTGAACAGAGATTACCGTCACCCCCAGGGACGGAGTGACGAATAATAATCTAACCTGTTGAAAGAAAAGCGGTTATTGCATTTTTTTACACCCCGCTCCTAACCCCGCCCCTGAGAGGGGCGGGGAGCAGATTACCTTGCTGCACACATTGTAAATCGCATATTCTCTTGGTTGAGTATCTATATCATCTCATTGCTGGTCATCATAGTCATATTACTATAAGGTGCTACTCACGCTCGGAAAAACTCAAATTTATTTGGTTTTTCGCTCGCTTAATCGTACCTTTGCAGCGGGGAATTGTGTATATATAAAAACTAAGGCTTTCAGACTAAGATAAAACTTACTGATAATCAAATCATTAATATATATATTATGAAACAAAATTTACGTTATTCATTATTGATGCTGCTGTTGGCAGTATTCAATCTGGGCGTGTTTGCTGCTGATGAGACGATAGACTTCTCGAAGCAAGGCTATTCGAACGGAGATGAGATTTCTTCTGTATCCCTTACTAATTGTACTATAACCTTTAATCAGGGTACAAACAGCAACACACCTAAGTATTATTCGACAGGTACGGCAATTCGTGTCTATGGTGGTGGATATATGACCGTGTCGTCTACCAAGACTATTGAGAAAATTGAGTTGACATTTGGAAGTGGTGATGGAAGCAATGCGATTACTACAGATGTAGGCACTTATAAGGATGGCACTTGGGAAGGCTCTGCCAAATCTGTGATATTCACCGTTAGCGGTACTACTGGACACCGTAGGATTATGGCTGTTGCCGTGACATACAAAGCAGAATCTCAGAGTGGCGTAGCTGCTCCCACACTGCCCGAAAGTCAGAATTTTGTTGGTAGCATGCAGGTGGAGATAACCAACATTGAGGATGGCGCTACTGTATATTACACCACTAATGGCGATGATCCAGATGCAAACAGCACTCAATACACAACACCCTTTACTATCACAGCTACAACCACAGTGAAGGCCATTGCCATAAAGGGTAATGACGCAAGTGACGTGGTGACACGTACATACACCAAGACAAAGGTTGATATCGCCACAATCACCGGCATCAGTCCCACTACCGTGAACGAAGGTGACGCCGGCACATTTACCCTCGCTGCCACCTTCGCTGAAGGCACTTTAGCTGGCGAGGACTATGAGGTGGCATGGGAGACCACCGATAATTATGACGTGCTCTTTGTGGATGAAACAGGTGTATTCATTGCCGGAGAAGCTGGTACTGTAAATGTTACAGTCACTGTCATTGCCGCAGACAACGACACATACAATGATGTGACCGCTACCTTCGCTGTGACCGTGAAGGAGCCCATGACCTTCGAGACCGTGGCCCTGCCCTACGAAGAGAGTTTCGCAGGCAGCTTCGGTAAGTTCCAGGCTGACGGTGTGCAGGTGGCTAACACCATCGTATGGACAAACAGTTCTTACAGCGGAACTCAGTTTGCTAAAGCTACTGCTTATATCAGTAGGACTCCCTATGAATCTCAGAGCTATCTGTACTCTCCCATAATAAACCTGACCAATGAGTCGGCTGCCACTCTCACTTTTGAGCATGCTATTAGCAATATCACCTTCGGTACCGATGCCAAGCTCGTAGTCCGTCAGAAGGACGGTGACGTCTGGGGTGACTGGCAGGAGCTCACCATCACTGGTCAGCCTACAAACTACACCTTCGTAGAAGGAACGGTTGACCTCTCAGCTTACGCTGGCCAGCAGATACAGTTGGCATTCGTTTACACAAGTACCGCAAGCAGCGCTGGTACATGGGAGATAATGAATCTGAAGGTATCCAACCCATCGAAGGTTGACATCGCCACAATCAACGGCATCAGTCCTACTACCGTGAACGTGGAAGATGAAGGCACATTCGAGCTCGATGCCACCTTCGCTGAGGGCACTGAAGCCGGCGAGGACTATGAGGTGACCTGGACAAGCGATGATGAAGACGTGCTCATGGTGGATGAAAGCACGGGTGAGTATCTGGCTTTGGCCGCTGGTACAGCAAACGTGACTGTGTCTGTAACCGTTTTGGACGACTCAAAGTACTATGAGGTGAGCGAAACCTTTACCGTGACTGTGAAGGAGCCCGGACAAGAACTCGTTTACGAACTGGTGACCGATGCCAGCACACTTGCCGATGGCGACAATATCATCATCGCATACGTGAATACAGATGACAAGGTTTATTGTGCAATGGGTGGTCAGGCTAACAATAACCGCCTCGCTACAGGCGATGTGACATATAACACTGACGACGGCACACTGACAATTGGTAAAGATGTTCAGCAGATAACACTGGAGGGTGATGCTGGAGGCTATTATTTCAACGTAGGTGACGGCTATCTGTATGCTTCTTCAAGCGACAAAAACCACATGAAGACACAGACTGAGGCTGACGATAATGCTAAAGCCACAATCGAAATCGCTGACAATGGTGATGCTACTATCGTATTCCAGGGTTCAAATACTCATAACCATCTGCGCTTCAATTTGAATTTGAACAACGGTAATCCTCTCTTCTCTTGCTATGCAGAGACCAGTTCTGTGCAAACACTTCCTCAGATTTACCGTCTGAAGAGTGATGTTGAGACCGTTACCATCACCATCGGCGAGCATGGCTATGCTTCTTACTGCGGTGACAAGAACCTTGACTTCTCTGCTACAGAGTTGAAGGCCTACGCAGTGACTCAGGTTGAGAATGGTGTGATGATACTGACTGAGTTTGAAGACGGCTACAAGGCTGGTGAGGGTGCCGTGCTGAAGGGCGCTAAGGGTACATATCAGGTGCCTGTGGCCACCACCGAACCTGCTGCTGTGAATGGCAACATGCTGATAGGCAACAATTCTGACGCAGATATCACAGTGGATGCTGACGGCACTACATACCGCTTCGGTTACAGTCCTGCCGCCCAGAAGGTGGGCTTCATGAAGGCCACAGATAACTTCACCGTAGCTCCCGGCAAGGCATACCTGAAGATCAACAGCACAACCACTAACAACGCTCCCGCATTCCTCAGCTTCGACGGCGAAGCCACTGGTATCAGCACAGCAGAGGTAGAGACCACTGCCGACGGTCAGCGCTACAACCTCAACGGTCAACGCGTGAACAGCAACTACCGCGGCGTGGTGATAGTTGACGGCAAGAAACTCATTCAGAAGTAATAA
>OMSQ01000201.1 GCA_900313805.1 uncultured Prevotella sp.
ACGAAGATATTGCTCTCGGTGATGAGGAAGGCATAGTCCTTCTCCACCTGCAAGCGCCCAACAAAAGTGTCGCGGGCATGGGCCAGCACATCGGTGACCATCGCCTCCTTGATATGATTGCGCCGACGTGCCATGAACGACACACGCACCCTGTCGCCATCAAGGGCGAACAGTGAGTTGCGCTCTGCCACAAACACGGGATTGCCACCACCATCGGGCAGGAAACTGTTCTTGCCATTGGCCTTGCGGCGGAACACACCCTCCTGCACCTGACCCTTAGTGTTGAGGCGGTAACTGTTATCACCTACCTTGCTCAGCATGTCGTCCCATGTCATCTCTTCCATAACATCCATGGCAAGCATCTTCTTGGGATGTGTGTCGAGATGCAGTGAACGGAATATCTGTTTCAACGAGAATGTCTCATTAGGCTGAGTGGTGAAAAAGCCTGTGAGCATATCAGCAACTTGCTTCTTGTTCAGGCGTTTGCCCTTATTTTTTCCTTTTCCCATAGTAATTAGATTTTGTTTTCCGCAAAATAACAAAATTATTCGTAACTTTGCAAGCAATTCTTACAGTATTTTTCTATTTACCAAATACAAAGCTATCACAGAGTATGAAGAAGATACTCATCACCGGTGCCAGCGGTTTTATTGGCAGTTTCATTGTGGCCGAGGCCCTGAACAGGGGTTACGAGGTCTGGGCTGCCATGCGCGGCAGCAGCAGCAAGCAGTTTCTCACCGACGAACGCATACATTTCATACAACTCAACCTGGACTATGAGCAGCAACTGGAGGAGGCTCTCCGCCCATATCGCTTCGATGTAGTGGTACATGCCGCCGGCGTGACGAAATGTCTGAAGGTGAAGGACTTCCATCGTATCAACACTCTGGGCACTCAACATCTGGTAGAGGTGCTCAGGCGTCTGAACATGCCCCTGCACCGCTTTGTGTACCTCAGTTCACTGAGCGTGTACGGCGCGATACACGAGAAACAGCCTTATACCGAGATACGCGAGGAGGATGAGCCGAAGCCCAACACGGCATACGGCAAGAGCAAGCTGGAGGCGGAACGCTATCTGGAGTCGCTCACCGACTTCCCATACGTGATACTGCGCCCCACAGGGGTGTACGGACCGCGTGAGCGCGACTATTTCATGATGGCGCAGAGCATAAAGCAACATGTGGACTTCTCCGTGGGCTGGAAGCGGCAGGACATCACCTTCGTGTATGTGGACGATGTGGTACAGGCAGTGTTCCTGGCTGCCGAGCACGGCGAGGTGGGTCGCAAGTACTTCCTCAGCGATGGCGAGGTGTATCAGTCGCGCACGTTCAGCGACCTGCTCCACCATGAGCTGGGCGACAAATGGCTGTTGCGCATCAAGGCACCGGTGTGGGTGCTGCGCGTGGCCACCTTCTGCGGCGAATACATTGGCAGGATGCGCGGCAAGGTGACAGCCATGAACAACGACAAGTATCATATATTGAAACAGCGCAACTGGCGCTGCGACATACAACCGGCAATCAAGGAACTGGGCTACCAGCCGCAGGTGAAACTGGAGGAAGGGGTAAAGCGCAGTGTGGCTTGGTATAAAGAGAACGGATGGCTATGAGCAAGAAGAAAGACAACAGTTTCTCCCTTTCGACATTCTTTCGCAAGGACCAGAATGCGCCCCGTTCACTGCTGGCCTTTGAGTGGGTGATAATCATCTACGCAGCACTGACAGCCATTTACGTGGCAGTGATGTACTCTAAGTTGCCCAACCCCAACTCCATGCTTGTGATGCGCGTGCAGAACGTGGCCATACTGCTGGCCATGTGGGCTGTGTACCGGCTGTACCCATGCCGCGCCATGATGGCACTGCGCATAGGCTTGCAACTGCTGTTCCTGGGACTATGGTATTCCGACACGTATGAGATAAACCGCATAATGCCCAACCTGGACCATGTGTTCGCTGCGGCAGAGCAGTCGATATTCGGCTGCCAGCCGGCTCTGCTCTTCTCGCAGAACTTCAGCTCACCATGGTTTGGCGAACTGATGTGCGTGGGCTATGGCTCATACTTCCCCATGCTGGCAGTGGTGTCGGTGTTCTACCTGATATGCCGCAATGAAGAGTTTCAGAAGATGGCATTCGTGCTCTTCGCTACCTTCTTCATCCACTACGTCATCTTCGACCTGCTGCCAGTCACCGGACCGCAGTACTACTACCAGGCTGTGGGAGATAGCGAGATAGCCAGAGGCATATTCCCCAACCTGAACGACTATTTTCTCACACACATGGATAGGTCGCCCATACCAGGAAACATGGGAGGACCATTCTACGAGATAGTACACGCAGCACACGAAGCTGGCGAGCGCCCCACCGCCGCCTTCCCGAGCAGCCACATGAGCGTCACCTTCGTACTCGTGCTCCTGTCATGGCGCACACGTAACCGCTGGCTCATCGGCTGCGTCACTACCCTCTTCGTACTCATGTTCTTTGCCACTTTCTACATCAAGGCACATTACGTAATCGATGCCATGGCAGGAATAATAAGCGGCGCAATATGCTACATGGTGTTCATGCGCTGCCCGGACAAGTGGGTAGGACTAGTGCCGCATAAAAAGAAAAAAGGGAGGAAAAGATGAAGAAACTGTATATAGAGACCTACGGTTGTCAGATGAACGTGGCCGACAGCGAGGTGGTGGCCGCCGTGATGAAGATGGCAGGATATGAGACCTGCGACACACTCGACGAGGCCGATGCCGTATTCCTGAATACGTGCAGCGTACGCGAAAATGCGGAAAACAAGATATACCACCGGCTGGAGACTCTGGCCGCCGAACGGAGGAAAGGAAAAAAGCTGATAATAGGCGTGCTGGGCTGCATGGCAGAACGCGTGAAGCAGGATCTGCTCGACAACCACCATGCCGACCTGGTGGCAGGTCCCGATGCCTACCTGTCGCTGCCCGACTTGATAGCACAGGTGGAAAACGGGCACAAGGCCATAAACATACAACTCTCTACCACGGAGACCTACCGCGACGTGGTGCCACAACGACTGCATGCCAACCACGTGGGAGGATATGTGAGCATCATGCGAGGGTGCAACAACTTCTGCCACTACTGCATAGTGCCCTACACACGAGGCAGGGAACGCTCACGCGACGTGGAGAGCATACTGCACGAGGTGACTGACCTGCAAGAGAGGGGATTCAAGGAGGTGACGCTGCTGGGACAGAACGTAAACTCATACCACGCCGGCGATGTGGACTTCCCCCGACTGCTCGCCATGGTGGCACGCCAGGTACCGGACATGAGGGTGCGCTTCACCACTTCGCACCCCAAGGACATGAGCGATGAGACGCTGAGGGTGATAGACGGCGAACCCAACGTGTGCCGGCACATCCACCTGCCCGTACAGAGCGGCAGCAACCACATACTGCACCTGATGAACCGCAAATACACACGCGAGTGGTACATGGAACGCGTGGATGCCATACGGCGACTGGTACCACGCTGTGCCCTCACGACGGATATCTTCGTGGGCTATCACAGCGAGACGGAGGAGGACCACCAGATGTCGCTATCGCTGATGCGTGAGGTGGGCTACGATGCCGCCTTCATGTTCAAATACAGTGAACGCCCCGGCACCTACGCCGCCCGACACCTGCCCGACGACATTGACGAGGCCACAAAGATACGGCGACTCAACGAACTGATAGCCGTGCAGACGGAACTCTCAGCCATAAGCAACCGACGCGACGAGGGCACACAGGTGGAGGTGCTGGTAGAGGGCTACAGCAAACGGTCGCGTGAACAACTCTGCGGACGCACCGAACAGAACAAGATGGTGGTGTTTGACCGCAACTCGCACCACGTGGGCGACAAGGTGATGCTCACCATCACCAGTTCCACCAGTGCCACACTCTTTGGAAAAGAATCATAGGAACACAATATGAAAGACTTCATAAAGGTGCTGAGGCGATACCTGCCTCCATACAAGAAATACCTGGTGTTGTCGGTGCTGTTCAATATCCTTTCGGCACTGCTCAACATCTTCTCGTTTGCCACGCTCATACCCATCCTGCAAATACTCTTCGAGACGGGTGCCACCAAGGCCACACACCTCATGGCATGGAGCGACGGTTCGGTGAAGGACGTGTTGAGCAATAATGCCGACTACTACGTGCAGCAACTCGTAGGCAGCGTGGGACCCACCACTACCCTGCTCATCATCGGCATGGTACTGGCCTTCATGACCTTCCTCAAGACAGGTGCCTACTTCCTCTCCTCCGCCACGATTATACCCATACGCACGGGCGTGGTGAGGGATATCCGCAACCAACTGTACCGGAAAATCAACGCCCTCTCGCTGGGCTTCTTCAGCGAGGAGCGCAAAGGCGACATCATAGCACGCATGAGCGGTGATGTGCAGGAGGTGGAAAACAGCATCATGGCATCGCTCGACATGCTGTTTAAGAATCCTATTCTCATCATAGCCTACTTCGCCACTATGCTGGTCATCAGCTGGCAACTCACTCTCTTCACGCTCACCGTGGTGCCAGTTATGGGATGGTTCATGGGCTTCGTAGGCAGGAAACTGAAACAGAAGTCGATACGCGCTCAGGCCCTGTGGAGCGACACCATGAGTCAGGTGGAAGAGACCCTCGGCGGTCTGCGCATCATCAAGGCTTTCTGCGCCGAGGAGAAGATGAACCGCCGCTTCGACGAGGTGAACAGCTCGTACCGCCAGCATATCATGAGGGTGAACATCCGTCAGCAGATGGCACACCCCATGAGCGAGTTTCTCGGCACGCTGCTCATAGTGATAGTGCTGTGGTTTGGCGGCGTGCTGGTAATCAACGACTCGTCCATCTCCGGTCCTACCTTCATATACTACCTTGTGATACTCTATAGCATCATCAACCCCCTGAAGGAGTTCTCCAAGGCTGGCTACAACATTCCCAAGGGCATGGCTTCCATGGAACGCATAGACAAGATTCTGATGGCAGAGGAGACCATACGCGACCCAGAGAAGCCGCAACACATCGACGGTTTCAAGAAGTGCATAGAATTTCGCAACGTGTCATTCCGCTACGGTGAACAGTGGGTGCTGCGCGATATCAACCTGCGCATAGAGAAGGGCAAGACGGTGGCCCTGGTGGGACAGAGCGGCAGCGGCAAGTCAACTCTCGTAGACCTGATACCACGCTACTACGATGCCGTGGAGGGACAGATTCTGATAGACGGTATCGACGTGAAGGAACTGGCCATACACGACCTGCGCATGCTCATTGGCAATGTGAACCAGGAGTCGATACTCTTCAACGACTCGTTCTTCAACAATATTGCCTTCGGAGTGGACAGCGCCTCGCAGGAACAGGTGGAACAGGCAGCCAAGATAGCCAACGCACACGAGTTTATCATGGCATCGGAAAACGGTTACCAGACGAGCGTGGGCGACAGGGGCGGACGACTCTCCGGCGGACAGCGGCAGAGGGTGAGCATAGCACGTGCCATACTGAAAAATCCGCCCATACTCATTCTCGACGAGGCCACCTCGGCACTCGACACAGAGAGCGAGCGACTGGTGCAGGACGCGCTGGAAAGACTGATGAAGACTCGCACCACCGTGGCCATAGCACACCGGTTGAGCACCATACGCCAGGCCGACGAGATATGTGTACTGCACGAAGGACGCATCATAGAACGCGGCACACACGACCAACTGATGGCAGAGGACGGCTACTACCGCAAACTGCACGACATGCAACAATAATCACCCTTACCACATACTGATATGAGCAAGATACTATATCCCATCGTCTACGGATTTTGCTACCTGATATCCCTGTTGCCCCTAAGGGTGCTGTACTGCATATCCGATGTGCTCTATCTGCTGCTGTACAAGTTGATAGGATACAGACGGCGTGTGGTGCGGAACAACCTCAGCACATCCTTCCCCGAGAAGGACGAGAAGGAACGGCGCACCATAGAGAAGAAGTTCTATCACTTCTTCTGCGACTATATCATAGAGACGATAAAACTGCTCAGCATCCGTCGCAAGACATTGTTGAAGCACATGGAGTATCGCAACATGGAGGAGATGGAACGCTGCTTCGACGAGGGACAAAGTGTATGTGCTCTGCTGGGACACTACTGCAACTGGGAATTCCTCACCACAGTGAATGTGGGATGGAAGAGGTACCCTGAAGCCAAGGTGGGACTGGTGTATCACCCACTGAGCAGTAAGGTCGTCGACAGACTCATCATTGCCACACGCCAGCATACAGGTGGTGTGGCGGTACCCAAACAGGAGGTGCTAAGGTATATGATACGCTATAAACAGCAGGGCTTGCACTCACTTTTCGGCCTCATATCAGACCAGTCGCCAAAATGGGAAAACATCCACTTGTGGCTGCCCTTCCTCACCCATGAGACACCGGTATTCACTGGTGCCGAAAGACTGATACGCAAGATGAACAACGCTGTGTTCTATGCCGAGATGAGCCGACCCAAAAGAGGCAAATATGTGGTCAACTTCCAACTGATGACACGCGAACCCGGGACTTTAGAGGAGAATGAACTGACACGTATGTTCTTCACCCGACTAGAAGAGACAATACGCCAGACCCCATACCTCTATCTGTGGAGCCACGACGGATGGAAGCGTACGCGCGAAGAGTTTGAGCGCCGCTTCACCGTGGATGCCCACGGCCATGTGACCAAGAAAGACAAATCGAACTAACGCAGGGGATTGCTGTCTGAGAGGTACCACTCAGCAAAATGCTTTATTCCCTCGCTCAGCGGCACACGGGGCTTGTAACCGGTGGCCTGAGCCAGAGCCGTGGTGTCGGCGTAGGTCATGTACACATCGCCGGGCTGCATGGGCATAAAGCACTTCTCCGCCTCCTTACCCAGCGCCTGCTCCAGGAGTTGTATGAAATCCAACAACCGCATGGGCGAACCGAAACCAATGTTGTACACGGCAAAGGGCACCTTGCTGTCTGACGATGGTGTCACAGGCAAGAGCCTGAGCGTGCCCTCTACGATATCATCTATGTAGGTGAAATCGCGCAACATGTCACCATTGTTAAACACCTTGATGGGCTGACCGGCACAGATGGCACGTGCAAAGAGCATGGGTGCCATGTCGGGACGCCCCCACGGACCGTACACTGTGAAGAAGCGCAGACCCGTGGCAGGTATGCCGTAGAGGTTGCTGTATGCATGTGCCATCAGTTCATTGCTCATCTTACTGGCAGCATACAGACTCACCGGCTGCTGCACCTTCTGACTCTCGCTAAACGGCACCTCGCTGTTCAATCCGTAGACCGAACTGGATGAGGCGAAAACCAGATGCTGGACAGGATAGTGGCGGCAGCACTCCAGGATATTGAGAAAGCCGGATATGTTGCTCGTGAGATAGTCGTAGGGGTTGCTGATGGAGAAGCGCACACCTGCCTGTGCTGCCAGATTGATGACATGGGTGAAGTGCTCATCGCGAAAGAGGTTGTTGAGCGCATCACGATGGTCAATATCCTCACGAAGGAAACGCAGGTTGTCAAACTGGCTGCTCACAGCCCAGTCGCCCATAGCCAATGTCTCAGGGTGCATGATGCCCAGACTATGCATGCGACTGTACTTCAACCGCACATCGTAATAGTCGTTCACATTGTCGAGTGCCACTATGTCGTGGCCCTCAGAAGCCAGTTGGCGTGCTACTCTGGAACCTATGAAACCGGCTGCACCAGTAACGAGAATCTTCATCATATCGCTGTTATTTTTGTCGTCTGTACAGATATTCTGCTGTCTGCACCATTGAGAAGGCGTAGGAGCGCAACTGCTGATGGTGGGGTGAGTCGGTGGTGGCACGCAGACTGTCTGCGCCTGTCACGTCATAATAGAATGTCTGCTCGGCCTTGGGGTTGTACATAAAGAGTGCCGTGCTGTCTCTGCCCACCACATGTGTGTCGCTGGTGTAGAACACGGTATGGCGGGGAGTGCGCAGCAGGTCCTGACCAAATCCGTCGTAGTCGTAGCTGATGTTCATCATACCCAGAAGCGTGGGCATCACATCCACCTGTGTGCCCAGGCCCTCGTACAGGGCTGGTGTGACGCCTGCACCGAAGATGATGAGAGGAATATGGTTGTACGACTGAGGCAGCTCTGCCTCGCTCTTTCCTACCAGTTTGCCATGGTCGGCCAGTATCACGAAGATGGTGTTGTCATACCACGACTCCTTGCTCGCCTCAGCTAGGAAGCGACCAATGCAGTAATCGGAATACTCCACTATCTGTGTCTCAGGGTCTGAGGTCTTGGGATGGAACCAGTCAGGTATGATGTACGGCGGATGGTTGCTTATGGTGAGCAGAGTGGCCATGAAGGGCTGACTGGCCTCGGCACGCTGGCGTATGGCATTCAGGGCATAGTCAAAGAGGAACTTGTCGGGCACACCGAAACTGTTCACACGCTCCTCGGCAGGATACTGCTCCTCGGCAAACACCTCGTCATAGCCATTGGTGAGCAGGAAGGCATTCATATTGTCGTACTGCGCCTCATGCGTCATGAAAAACATGTTGTGATAGCCCTCGGCATGGAGCACGGTGGGCAGTCCCTCACGTCGCGGAGTGACGGTGCCCTTCATGAGATTTCTGAACATAAGGGCGGGGTATGAGTAGAGGGTGGCAGTGATGCCGTGGTTGGTATGTATGCCGGCACTGTAGAAACGGGTGAAGGCCAGCGAGGTGTGATACAGGCTGTCGAGCGTGGGGGTGAGCGGCTGCTGCTGACCGAAGGTCTGCATGAGCGAAGCCGACATCGACTCCATGAGTATCACTACCACATTGGGATGGCGTGGGGTGCCTTCAGCCACCACGCGGCGGTGCAGCACCTGCGTGCTGTCTACGGCCAGAGAGTCGATGCCCAACTCACGGCGCACATTGGTGATGGCCTCCTGGTAGGGCATGAGGTGCAGTTCGCTGTTCTCCTTGCGCAGGTCGTCAAGAGTGCTGGTAAGGAGGTTGAACATGGGGTTTATGCCCAACTGGTTGAGGAACGGGTCGTGACAGTAGTAAGCCTGCGATATCTTGATGGGGTTGTAGCCGCGTCGCCCGCGTATGCCAAAGATGCACAGGGCGATGAGGAGTGCCGAGAACACGAGGTGAACGACCATGGCCGACCAGTGCGGACGGGCATCTGCAACCTGTTCTATACGACGGTCAATGAAACGGCGCCAGCGGCGCAGCAGCCATATATATACTGCCAGCACCACGAAGTAGAGGGCTATATACAACCAGTAACTGCTCTCGCCCAACAGCATGCCGGTGGTAGTGCCCACATAGCCGAACCAGCCGAAGATGGACGAGTCGAGGTTCTTGAAGAAATAGGCGAAATACGGTATGTTGGCTGCGGAAGCCATGAACGCCAGGGCGAAGAATATGGAGCACCAGATGACGGTGGCACGGCGGGTCCATCGGCGTGCATAGCCGAAGGTGGCAGCCAGAAGCAGCAATGCCACAGGCAGCACCATGACATAGCAGGTGATGACATTGTCAAACCAACAGCCACGCACGAAGGCGGTGAGGTGCGAGGCATCGCCGGCCGCATCTATCATGTGGTTGAGCGCTATGTACTGTACCAGACGGTAAAGGGTGAACACCAGAAGCGTCAACAGGTGTATGCCGACAACGAAGAGCAACTGCCATGCCCAGCGTTTATTCTTAAGACGTGCGATAAACGGATGTTTCATACTGTCACCAACCTGTGATTTGTTTTATGAATGGTATGAGTTGTTCTGCCATGTGCGCATGCTGGCGCTTGGAGGGATGGCGGTGTGTGCCGTAGCCATACGTACCATCGGCAGGGTCGAAGTCGAGACGATAGATCTCATGGTCACCGCGTGTGGCAGCATCGTCCACGGCACTCTGCTGTGCCCGCTGCACATCTGCCAGCCGCTGACCGCTTATCATCGTGCCCGTGAGGAGCACTATCTTGGCTTTCGGGTAATGCCCGCGCAGGGTGCGCACAAAACGCTTGTAGGCATCGGAGAGCAGACGCACGTCATAGCGGGGGTTGGTGGTGTCGTTGGTGCCCAGGTTCACACATACCACGTCAGGCTGGTAGCGCGAGAAATCCCAGCGCTCGCCGCTGGTGCCAAACTGCGTGTAAGGATACAGAGCAGGCAACACCATGCGGTCGCCACGCGGATTGCCGTTATTGTTGCGGTATATGCCTATGCCAGAGCGTGCCACTATCTGACACTGAGCATTGAAGGCACGGGCGGTGATGGCCTCGTAGGTGTGGTAGATGTTCTGCTGTGAATAGGAGAATTTCTTCTCTGTGCCGTCACCCTCTATGCCATAGCCGCAGGTGATGCTGTTGCCGATAAACTCCATGCGGCGCTGGGGCAGTTCTGGCCTGCGCCCCAGCGTGCGCTCCACATCCAGGTAGAAACCATAGAAGGCGGGAAGGCGCAGCAGTCCCTCCATGCAGTAGGTGATGGTGATGCGATGCAGCTTATCTGCCAGTCCCTCTGCCACCAGTGTGAGCGAGTCGCCCTCTACCGACTCTATCTTGTACGGCTCCTCATCATCCAGTTCCACCATATAGAAGCCACTGTAGGGGTTGGTCTTCATGTGTATGGACGTGCCATAGAAGGTGGCATGTATCTGCACCCCAGGATAGGTCCAGCGCGCCACTCCGTCATCGGACACACTCACCCTGCCCACGTATGCCAGACGAGGGTCGTGAGCTCTCACATAGTTGTATTCGCGCGCACAAGCCATGAGTGTCATGGCAAGCATGAGCGTCAAGAAAACAAACTTCTTCATTTGTTAGAATTGAGCATAGATGAACGGTTGCACATTGTCCTGACGGAAGTTGATGACCAACTGCATGACGATGATGAAGAGCAGCAGCTTCACGAGCCACGGTGAACGGATGAACCAGTCTTTCAGCGTGTCGGCCTGACTCTTTCTGATGCCGTGGAGCAGGAAACCTACGATGAGGAAGATGGACCACATCATGCGGGTATCGAAGAATGGCGGCAGGTAGTCCCAACTAAAGTCGGTGGCGATATGAGTGATGATGGTGACAGCAGAATCGACACTCGTAGCGCGGAAGAATATCCAGGCCACCATCACAAAGACGAATGTGATGAGGAAGCACACCACCCTGACGGGCCAGGTGTTGGGTATGCGGTCCAGCCACCACTTATTGGCCTTGTGGAACACCAGTCCCAGTCCGTGCAGTGCACCCCAGATGACAAACATCCACGAGGCTCCATGCCACAGGCCGGAGAGGAGCATGGTGATGAAGCTGTTGAGGTAGGTGCGCAACTTACCTCGGCGGTTGCCACCCAGGGGTATGTACACATAGTCGCGAAACCAGGTGGAGAGTGCTATGTGCCAACGACGCCAGAACTCAGTGAGGTTGAGCGACTGATAGGGGAAATTGAAGTTCTCGCGCAACTGCAGTCCCATGAGTGCCGCTATACCGATACTCATGTCACTGTATCC
>OMSQ01000200.1 GCA_900313805.1 uncultured Prevotella sp.
AGCATTTGTCTCGTCGCCGGTAGTGAAGTCTAGGTCGGAGAATGAAACGAGTATGATGAGCCCTTTCTTCTGTCCGGTGTACACTTTCGGCTCGCCCACCTTGCGTGGCATGGTGTTCGTCAGTGAGGCGGCACGCGCCTGGTTGATTTGCACATCGTCATTGTTCAGGGCCTGCAGCAGTTGCAGTTCCTTCTCGCTACGCTGTGCCACGTCATGTGCCAGCTGGGTGGTGGGTATCAGTTGTCCTCCCCTCACCTCTGCGTACACGTACGAATTGCCGTTGGCCTGCATCACGGGCTTATAGTCTGTGGTCTGATAATAATGGAAGTTTTCATCGCCCACGAGCATTAGTGTCACCTGTGTACCGTCGCTCTGATTGAGTGCCGTCCAGTAGCGCTTAGCCGGAATGGCACTTGCTGCAAGCGTAAACACCAAGGCAAACAATAAAAGTAGTGCTTTTTTCATAATATCGTATTTTTGCCGCAAATATAGCATAAAAGAACGAACCATACAAAATAAAAAGGCGTTTTCTTTTTGTTTTGTACACTCTTCTTCGTACCTTCGCTGCCGCAGATGACCACACTTAGCATACTCATACCCACCTACAATAGCGACTGCGTGCAACTGGTGAGCGCGCTCTCTGCACAGGTTCAGGCCATAGAGGGTCTGGACTGCGAGATAGTGGTGAGCGACGACGGCAGCACCCGCACCGACATCATGGAGCACAACCGCCAGGTGAGCACTATGCCTATGGTGCGCTATGTGGAGCAGTCAAAGAACCTTGGCCGTGCCGCTCACCGCAACCTTCTGGCAGGTATGGCAAAGCACCCGTGGCTGCTGTTTATAGACAGTCACATGGCAGTACGCGACGACTCTTTCGTCCGTCGCTATGTGGAGCAGATAGAGGCCAGAGCGGGAGAAGAGTTTGTTTGCTATGGAGGATATGAGACAGTGCCGCCACCCGAGGGGCGACAATCGTTACGCTATATTTACGAGAAGAAATACACAGACGGCCATACGGCCTCCGTTCGCCAACAGCATGAGCATCAGGAGTTTCACACCTGCAATTTCCTTGTGCCGCGCAGTGTAATGCTGCGCTACCCTTTCGATGAGCGTCTGCGTGGCTATGGCTATGAAGACGTGCTCTGGGGCAAGGTGTTGTCAGAAGCCGCTGTGCCAGTGTGCCATATAGACAACGCGCTCTTTTTCGACCGTTTTGAGAGCAATGAGAGTTATATGCTCAAGACAGAGGAGGCCCTTCGCTCACTACACGACATGAGCGGCCAAATGCGTGGCTATTCCCGTCTGCTGGCACTGTCAGACAAGCTTCGCCGCTGGCATCTGTCAGGGGCTGTCAGGTTATGGCATAGGCTGACGTGCGGCATGGAACGACGCCACCTCTGCGGCCAGAGGCCCACCCTCTTGGTGTTCAATCTCTATCGTCTGGGATACCTGCTGCGAATACAGCATCAGCCATGACCGCACATTCCGTGGCAGGCAGTCCGTGCATGGTGAGCATGCCGGCATCGGCAGAGAAACGCTCGAGCAGACGGTCGGGAGAGTCTATGTCCACTGAGAGTTTCACGAATTTCTGGAAAAGCAAGATGGCATTGGCTATCTCCCCTTGTATCCATTGTCCATAGCCTGCGTTGAGGTAATCGTCGGCCACCGGTTTTTCTTGTTGCAACACCCGCTGCAACTCCCTGTTGGCATCCGATATCCTGCCTGTTGACAACAGTGCCCAGGCCAACACCCGTGTGACACTTGCATCACCCTCCCTCTCATATTGTATACGGAAGAGTCGCGGCAGGGCCTCATCCGCCTGCATGTTCTCTATCAGGCACACACAGTAATTGAGTTGCACTGCCTTGGTATCATCGGGTGTGTCCACTATCTCGCGGTAGGCGTTGCCTGCTCCAGCATAGTCGCCTGCCATGAAGAGAGCACGTGCGAGTGCTTTTGTAGTGCGCGGTGACTGTTGCATGGTGAGTGCCCGGCGGTAGACATCTGCTGCCGCTGAGAATTCTCCTTTGTGCATGAGTAGCGCGCCACGTAACAGCAGGTGGTCGACATTCTCATTGTCATCGGATGCCAGCCAGCGTTCCAGCGCCTCATAGCGCTGCTGCTTCACAAGGAAGCGCCCCAAGGGTCGGAGCCACTGGTGAATCCAGGGATGCAGCGAGTGGCGGCAGAGTTTCAGCATGCGTGCATCGTCGCTTCTCTTTTCCGGGAAAGGAGAGACGAAGTCCTTGCGATCTTGATAAAGGCGGAAGAAGCGATAGAGGTTCTGCAGATAAGTACGACGATGAAATGCCGGGGTGGCACTCTCTTCTTCGCTCACAGTAGGCCCGAGAGCCTCTTTGCTGCCCATCATCTCACGTACACTGGGCGGCAGGCGGTCTATCACTGTTCTCATGGCCAGAGCAAAGGAATAGCGGTCGCTGTCGCAGAGCGGACTGTGGTATATCATCGTGGTGAGCGCTCCTTTATCCTGCATGTACTGAATGACCGACTGCAGGTCGGGATGTTCTATATAGAACGGGCAGAACCAGTTGTAAATGTTCATGAAGAAAGAGTAGCGCTTCATCTGTGCGAAGCCTCCGAAGAATATGTCGGAACCATGCTTCTGCATGTCGGCCATGCGGCGGAAGTGCTGTTCCACCTCCTCCATCTGTCGGTCGGCGGCATCGGGGTCGAGTATATCCTGCATAGGGTCGTCATCCTTCTCCTCTATGCCGAGTCGTGTGATGTTGAGGTTGCTGTTGCGTATTATCGACGGCATTATGTCGCGTTGTATCTCCTTGTGGTCGCTTTCGGCATTGGTACAGAGAAACATCTGCGTCTGCATCTCGAGCAACTGTTTTTCGGCATCATGGTGATACATCAGCATCTCTGTCGTCTGCCGTCGTTTGTCTGCAAACAAGTCTGCCGGCACCTCTGTGGCCAGTACCCATCCCACGAGTGCCCTCTGTCTGAGTTGTTCATCATCGGCCTCAGCGAAGACACGTGCCAGGGTGTGCCATTTGCGCGGGTCGAAGACAAGACTGAGCGAGAGTCCGATGGCGCTGGCCATGACCTGACGGTCAATAGGTTCCACGAGCGGTGAGAGCAGCAGTTGTGCGATGCTCTGCTCCTGTTGTGCCGACCACTGTGGTGACAGCCACAGGTGGAAGAAGATGGTCTGCATGTGGTTGAAGTGACTACTGTGAGCGTCCATTCTCTGTTGTTGGCGTTGTTGTTCATCATCGTTGAGTTGGATGAGAGCCAGGTCTGACGAATGGCGTTCCAGCATCTCCTGCCAGCGGTCAGGCATCATGGGTTGGTGACGCAGCGTCGTGGCAGCGTTTTTATATGATTGATGACCGTTGACGACCCCGCTGAGGTAAGCGTCGGCAGCCAGGGCGTATGTCTTTTCGATAAGCTCTGTCACCATACCGTCGCGAGCGGGGTCGGCAAAGCCCTGTCGGTAGTATGCCAGCAGCCGGTCGTAGTCGGCAGTGAGCATGTCGTGGCGCTCTTTCAACTGAGAGGCATCTGTTTCCACAGCCCGTGACACGGCAGAGAGAGCCGAAGACAACTGTCGGTGGGCCAACAGTTTTTGTATGTGGAAGAATTCTTTTCTTGTAATCATAGGAGAGAGTGTTTGATGGGGTTTAATCGCGCCATTTCACGTCGTGTGCCAGTGTGATATCCTGCTGGCGTGGCGGCTGAGCCTTTGGGTATGTGATACGTGGCAGGTGTTCCACCACGTCCACCTTCACCGAGCAGCATTGCGCTATGATATCGGCATAGTGGTCCAGGCCGTTCTTATTGATGTCGTCGCAAGCCTTGTCCCATGCTTTCATCACGGCCTCGATTTTTTTCCTTTGTTCTGCGTTCTGCCATGCCTGCTCTGTGAAGGCCAGCACACCGGGGATGAAGTTGCGCCCCTG